>JBCDAP010000133.1:0-5647 GCA_039185335.1 Planctomycetota bacterium
AACCCCGAGGGTGCGCTCGTTGCCACGCTCAAGCGTGTTCCAGTAGTTTCCGACTTCGTCGATCTCAAAAAGCTTGTTTTGATCGAAGAGAGAGGTTCCTCCGATGTCGAAGAGCATCCTTTCGCCTGCCTCGAGGGCGGGCAACCCAGGAGAAGACTGTGCGAAGAGCCAGTCGTAGACCGGAGCGTTGTTGAAGATTCGGCTGGCGCCAATGCCGTGGCCGCCTGTCGCGTAATCGGTATACCGCAGATTGTTTTCTTCGTCGAAGAAATCGGTCATCGAATCATTCGGGAAGGTCCACGCAGGAAGTGAGCTGACCTGGCGGATCTGGTTCACCATCCTCCTGCTGAACGTCGCCCCGACAGTGGTGTCGTTGCGTGCGTGGAAAGCCCAGAGAGGTTCGCCCGCCAAAGCTTGTCCGCTTTCGACAGTAATGGGATAGCCAGCACCCGCGACAGGAATCGCGGCGGCAAGGATGTCATGGTACTTGGCAGCCACTTTCCATGTGCCGCCGCCGCCGGAAGAGTTCCCGACGATGTACAGCCTGTTCGGATCGATGTTGTAATCAAGGGTGGCCTGGTAGACCACGTTCATGCTCTGCTGCATCTGCGAGCCACTCCACCATCCGCCGCCGGACTGGGGGGCGTACAAGAAGAAGTCTTCGATCGCGGCATCATTCGCCTTGTTGTAGATCCGATCGTTAAACGCGATCTGCACCTGACGGGCGTTGTCTCGTCCCTTGCCGCCAAGGCCGTGATAGGACATCACGAGCGGATAGCTCTTCGTCGGATCGTAGTTGGGTGGCACAAACAAACGCCCCGGTAATTCGGGACCAGAACCGATCACCAAGTCGTAGTTATAAACAAGGAAATCATTCGGATCCGCGGCTTGTGTCTCAGCGCTCAATGCTAAGACTCCAGCCAAGCAAATCATGATGTGAGAATTCCAACGTCGTTGAGATGTATGCAGCACAATGGCCTCCTAGAAAAATAGTGTTGGTTGGATAATCCCGAAGCTCGGCTCTTTTTTCCTTAGAGAAAAGAAAAAAGAAACCACAACGCTCACATGGCCAAGTTTCAGAATCGAGAAATGAAATTCATATTGAGAGTTAAATAAACAACAAACAATTTGTTGCACACATCATGAATTGATATGTTTGATTTTCGTTCCGATTGGCACGCAAACGCGATAGCTCCCCGGGTTCGAAGAGAACGTTCTGATCATTTGAATCGGGGGATAAAGTGATCTCTCTCTTCACGTCTCTTCTCAGATTTCGGTGAACTCGCAGACCTAGGGGAACCATGGTCATGGCAGCAGATGGAGTTTTTTGGAACGGACAAAGCCGATTCTTATATGTCTCGTCACGATCAGATGATTCGATCAATCGAAGCGACGCCACCTCATGGACACTTGCACGAAGTACCGCGAACCACCAATCCCGAGGTACGCTTTCTGAATGATCTCTCACCGCACACGCTATCTCGTTCTGCTTCTTACGCTGGTAGTCGGCGTGACGCTGCTTGTTTCTCCTGGATGCGCACGCATATCGAGCCCTCTTATGAATGACGCTTCTGATTACACCTTCGTCCTCCTCAAGACCGGACCGAAGAGCGGCACATACTCACAAGAAGAATCTCAAGACATCTTCCATGGCCACATGGCCAACATGCAGCGGCTCGCCGATGAGGGCACGCTGATCATCGCCGGCCCGTTCTTCGGAGCCACCGATCAGAACTGGCGAGGCCTGCTGGTCTTCGACGAACCGGATCTCGATCGCGCAACCTCTCACGTTTCCACCGATCCCGGCATCAAGGCCGGCGTGTTCATCGCGGAGGTAGTTCCGATGAATGCTTCGCCCATGCTCCGTGAAGCGTTGCGTCTCGAGCAAGAGCTGCAGGCCAAGATCGAGGCAAAGGGAGAAGCTTCTCGTGCAGAGGGCGAACCGCCGCAGAGCATGCGGAAGTATGTCATCGTGACGGCCGACCACGACGCCGGCATCGACCACGCCTTCCTCCGATCGCGTGGTCTCGGCATCATCTGGCAGGGCGAATTCGTGGCACGCACGGATATAGCAACCGATCACGATGTCATGCCGCGACCCGGAGCCGTCTTCGTGCTCGACGCCGAGGATCAGGAAGACATCGCGGCCCAACTCGACGGCGCACTCCTCGCCAAGCGACGCACAAAAGATGCTCATCTGCCAACCGGACCAACCTTCAGCGTCGACGGGTGGTACGCCACGACCTCGCTGACCGGGCTCCCGAAGGATTGAGTCAAAGACAACTCGGAACCATGGCAGCGCTGGATCACACTTCTCAGGAGCCGAGGTACGCATCCTTGCTGCGTTCTTAGCCGATCGTCAAACCAATCATCATCATCCCAACGAACAGCACGAACGCCACAACCGAAAACGCAAGGCCAAGAACCGAAAAAGTCTTGACCTTGTTTCGTTCAAAGAGCCCCGCGATGCCAAGCCCGCCGGCGACGAGTTCTCCAAACAAGCAACCGAACATGAGCAGTCTCAATGCGATTGCCACAGGAGATTCTTCATCAACCCCGCCGACAGATTGAGCTTCCATCGTGCCAACAATGACAAAAAGCGCGAACAGGCCAAGCCCAAACAAAACGCTCAGGCTGAACGAAGTGATTCCTAGCCAAGACTGATGACTGGGTTGTTCGGATCCGTGATTCTCCATTCGCTTTCTCCGAACTAGGCCCGGTGGTATCTGTCGAAGCCAAGGAATGCTCCTCACTCGACAGAGCATAACCCAGTTCGCCTCCCGGCTTGCCTCGGCATTCGCAGCGTGCGATGGTGACACGATGAAAACGCTCATCCTCGGGCCAACGCGCACCCTGATGGTGGGGGAATCGGCCGAAGACGTGATCGCGAGCCTCTCGGCATGGATTGACTCGGACGCCTGCCCCTTCGACGCATCGCACCGCGCGGGACACTTCCAGCTCGCCCTACCCGAAAAGCAACGCAAAGCCTGGTCAGCTTACCTCACCATCGAGGTTCGCCCCGCGTTCACAGCAGAACTGCCCGTCGGCGTGCTCCAGGAAGGCGTCCCCCTGCCACCCGAAGAAGCCGCGGCGGCCGAGCACGCCGGACCTACCGAGATCTTCGGGCGATTCAACCCCAGCCCGGGCCTCTGGACGGGCTACATGTTGACAACAATCGCGCTCTTCACAGTGATCCTCGGCGCGATCGCCTGGGGCGGGTCGCAAGTGATGCTGGGAAAACCCCCGCACGCGCTGTGGATCGGGGCGGCGAGCCTCGTCATGATCGCGGCGATGTGGACGCTCAGCGGGATCGGGCAACATCTGGCACGAGACGAGATGGCCGCGATGTGGTCAGGGATGGAGGAAGCGATGGGCGAAAGAAGGAGGCTTACGGCGCGTTGAAGTTCTCAACGTCCTGCTGCAGGTCGGTAATGTCAAAGATGTCGACGAAGGTGTCGGTGTTGTAATCGGGGTTGCGCTGGGCGGAAGAGCCCTGGAACTCGTAGGCGCCCGCATCGAGGAATGCGAAGACGCCGGTGCCGGTGTCAACGGTGCCCAGGTCGTTGTTCGTCCGGTCGTTGCCGGCGAGATCGAGGATGCCGCCGCCCGCGTTCTGGTACGCGTTGGAGTCCGCAGCATCGACACCGAGTGAGCCTCCGGCGAGACGGTAGTCGCCGTTGGCGGCATCGACGAAGGTCGGCACACCGTTGGTATTGGTCCCACTCCCGCCCGGGAAGACGTTTCGGGAGAGGGTGAGTACCGTCGCTGCGTTCCCGTTGAACATCGGGGTGGTGGCCACACTGTTGTGCACGTCAACCGACCCATCGGTGAACACCCCGATCGCTGCGCGCCCGCCCGAGCCGTCTCCGAAGTCGGCGAACGTGCAGTTGACGGCTGAGATGCTCGCTCCAAAGTTACCGACCACCTGCCTGGCCGTGCCTACACCCTCGGCGAACAGGCAGTTGATCAGGTTGAGCTGCGTGTTCTGTTGCACGAGGATATCGGTGGCGGGTCCGTTGCCGGGTCGCACGAGGATGTTCTGCAGGAACCGGCAGCGCTCGAATGTGAGGCTCCCGCCGATCGCACCAAAGACGGCACCGGTGAACGCTGGCGCGCCGCCGTCATTGGCGACGAAGTCACAATCTCGGACGGTGACCACGGAATTGTTCCTGGAGTGGATCGCTCCGCCGCCGAACTGATCGTTCCCGAGTCCGTTGCGGAGCGTCATGCCTTCGAGGACGATGTTTGGGCTGCTGTGGATCTCGAAGATGGCCCCAGCGATTGCGCCGCCGTCGATCACGGTGACGCCCGCGCCCTGGCCGCGGATGGTCAGGTCCCGGCTGTTGAGCGAGAGGCTCTGCTCGTTGAAGGCGCAGGGCCCGAGCTGGAGCACATCGCCGTCGGCGGCTGCGGCGATCGCGCTCGCAACCGTGGGGTAGAAGACGCCCGTGCGGGTGTTCGTGACGTTGGGGTCATTGGGGCAGTTGTCGAAGCAGCCCAGCACGCCGTCCTGATCCGGGTCGGCAAGGTCGTCCTCACCCGGGCAGGCGTCGAAGATGTCGAGGACGCCGTCGCCATCGGAATCGAGAACGAGTGCAATATCGTTGCAACCGACGAACCAATCACCGGCCGTGCCGGGACTAGAGACAACCGGGCATATGCACGAGGCAGTGTTGGATGGGAACCCATCTGTCCAGTTATCCCATCGAATCAGGATGCTGTCCCCAACGCCATCATTATCATCCCCGCAGATCACGGTGCCCTCGGTGCCTTGAGGCAGATCGGTGGAGAAATTGGGGTTGTCCACCAGAGCGACCACACGGTCGCCGACTGAGTACGTGGACGAGCAGACGCAGTCGACCGTTTGGGCTGATGCTGATGGTGTGGTCAATGTGGGCGTGCTTGCGGCGAACGCAACCATAGCGATGGCCTTGCAGAATCGTTGGATGCTCATGGGGGGTCTCTCCTGGTGTTGGTACGGGCTGGGCGCGGGCCTCAGGCGAAAGGCCCCGAGTTCTAGGGAATTATGCACACACCAGAGCCTTTAGCCAACACAATATCACGCGAACGTTACGCAAACGCCCGCGTACAGGCCTGGTCAGGACTTAAACATCAAAGCGAAGCTTACGGCGCGTTGAAGTCTTCGACGTCCTTCTGCAGGTCGGTGATGTCGAAGATGTCGACGAAGGTGTCGGCGTTGTAGTCCGGGTTGCGCTGCGCGGAAGAACCCTGGAACTCATAGGCGCCCGCGTCGAGGAACGCGAAGACGCCAATGCCTGTGTCGGCGGTACCCAGGTCGTTGCTTGTCCGGTCGTTGCCACCAAGATCAAAGATGCCGCCGCCCGCGTTCTGGTACGCACCGAAGTCCGCATAGTCGATGCCGAGTGAGCCCCCGGCGAGGCGGTAGTCGCCGTTGCCGGCATCGATGAAGGTGGGAAGGCCGTCGATATTGCCTGCGGGGGCGCCAGGGAAGACGTTGTTGGATAGCGCCACTGTCGAGCCGCTGATGACCAAGAAGCTCTGGATGGAACCGTCGAAGACGTTGTTGACGAGCTCGGCCTCGACTCCGGTGAGGAAGAGGAGGTACCGGTTCACAGAAATGGGATTGGCGAAGGTGCAGTTCACAAAGGCGGCTCGGCGGGGTGGA
>JBCDAP010000134.1:0-5647 GCA_039185335.1 Planctomycetota bacterium
ACCGTTCCGAGTGTCTTTCATTTCATCTCCAAACGTTTACGAAAATGTTACAATCATGAGTTATAAACCTACGTTCATTGCAAAGCAAAGGCACATATCTCTTGGATAACCTTCCGGCTATCTAGGCTCTTGAAAAATCCAAAATATCACTAATTTTTCACCTTTCTCCTTCAAATCATCTTCTTGTGCATTCTCAATCCTCCAACTCTCCCTCTCTCTTTATTTCTTTAAACTTACTATAGCACACAGCAAAAACCGACAAAGCAAATTACACAAAAGAACGCCTACAAAAACACACGAGCACCCTCCGATACCGGGTAGCCTAAAAATGCAAAAACGCTTGCAGACTCCCGGGAAGGCGGGTCACGCTGAAATTTCGTACGATCTTTTTCTGCATGATCTACTCAACACTCGGCGCACTCGATCTCCAACGCTTCACCGGCCTGCTCGGCGTGCTCGCTATCCTCGTCGCTGCCTTTCTCTTCTCTACGGCGAGACGCTCCATTCATTGGCGTCCCATCATCGTCGGCATTGCGCTTCAAGCCGCCATCGCCATCCTCGTACTCCGCGTGCCGGTCATCGAGGCAGTCTTCAAGTCTCTCGCCTCGGTTGTAGTCAAGATCATCTCATTCGCGAATGACGGCGCGAGTTTCATGTTCGGCCCTGTCGGTCCGGGGGATGGCTCGATCGGGTTCATCTTTGCCTTCCAAGTTCTGCCCATCATCATCTTCTTCGCGGCTCTTATGCGCATCCTCTACCACCTCGGCATCATGCAAGTCGTCATCGCCGTGTTTGCCGCACTCCTCCGCAGGGCCCTGGGCGTCACCGGTCTCGAAGCTCTCACCGCCTCTACCAATGTCTTTGTAGGCCAGACCGAGGCCCCGCTCGCCATCAAACCCTACCTGTCCATCATGACCCGCTCTCAGTTGATGGTGGTCATGACGACTGGCTTCGCCACCGCTGCTGGTTCGGTCATGTTGATCTACGTCAACACCCTCGGCGCCAGTGACACTGCCGCACAGCAGCTCTTCGCCAAGCACATCCTCACCGCATCCATCATGTCTGCACCTGGTGCGTTTGTTATTGCAAAGCTATTGCTCCCCGAAACGGAAGATGCTCCCGACGAATCACTCTCTGCCCTAAATACCACGAAAAAATCCGCCAATATCCTCGACGCCGCAACCACCGGCACAACCGAAGGCCTTAAGCTTGCGCTCAATGTCGGCGCCATGCTCATCGCCTTCATCGCGCTCATTGCGCTCATCGATTGGCCTCTCAACGCATTCACGAACACCAAGCTCGGCTCGGCTTTTGCCGACATGATTGGCGTTGAAATTCTGAGCTTCGAAACAATCCTTGGAACAATCCTTGCGCCCATCGCATGGCTCATCGGTGTTGCTTCCGAAGATGCCCGCGAGGTTGGCAGCCTACTCGGCACGCAAATCTTCGCCACTGAGATCATCGCTTACGGCAAGCTGGGTGAGTTCCGCGCCAATGACGCCATCTCCCTCCGCTCTCAGCAGATTGCGACCTACGCCCTCTGCGGCTTCTGCAATCTCGCTTCCATCGGCATCCAGCTCGGGGCATTCTCCGCCATGGCTCCTGATCGCCAAGCCGACTTTTCGAAGCTTGTGATGCGTGCCATGGTTGCCGGCGCTATGGCCTGCTGGATGACCGCCTCTATCGCGGGTCTCTTTATCGGATAATGGGCAACCGGGCCAGCGGTCGCGGAGAGGTCTCGTCCCTCGCGAACCGTTACCATCACGTACTCCACTCAGAGCGAAGGTTTCCTCATGCGCATCCTCGTCACCGGCGGCGCCGGCTACATCGGCTCTCACGCCACCAAACGCCTCCTTGAACAGGGACACGACGTCCTCGTGGTCGACAGTCTCTTTCGAGGTCATATGCAGGCGATCCAGGCTCTTCAATCTCTGCCGGGCATAGGCGAACACCTCGCTTTCCATGAGACCGATGTTTCCAACAAATCCGTCATGGCGGCCCTCATGACTGCCTACGGCGTCGACACCATCATGCACTTTGCCGCGCTGGCCTACGTGGGCGAATCCGTCGATGACCCGATCCGCTACTACCGCAACAACACCGCCGCGGTGTTGTCTCTCCTTGAGGCGGCTGCCGCGTCGAATGTTCAGCGTTTTATCTTCTCATCGACCTGCGCCACCTACGGCGAGCCGGACGCTCAGTACATCCCCATCAAAGAAACGACGCCGCAAGCCCCAATCAATCCGTACGGCGCCTCGAAACTCTTTGTCGAGCGCATCCTTGCGGACCATGCAGAAGCCCAGCAGCGAGCCGGGAAACCGTTTGCGCACGCATGCCTCCGCTACTTCAATGTTGCCGGCGATGATCCTGATGGAGTTGTCGGCGAGTCGCACCAGCCCGAAACCCATCTCATCCCGATCGTTCTCGAAGCCGCTCTCGGCATCCGCGAACACGTCACCATCTTCGGCACCGATTATGACACGCCCGACGGAACATGCATCCGTGACTATGTCCACGTTGTCGATCTCGTAGACGCTCACATCGCCGTGATGAACGCCCTCCAGGCCGGCGACCGCCGCATCTACAACATCGGTGTCGGCCAGGGCTACTCCGTCCGCGAGATCATCGAGGCATGCAAGCGTGTCACGGGCATCGAGTTCGCTGTCAAGGAAGGCAGCAGACGAGCAGGCGACCCACCAAAGCTCTTTGCTGACCCATCGAAGATCCAAAGCGAACTCGGATGGGCCGCGAAGTACACTAACCTTGATGAGATCATCCAAACCGCGTGGGATTGGCACCAAGCTCACCCGCGAGGATGGGAATAGGGATCTCGCCTAGAGTGAATCGTCATGCGGAACACCAAGCAACTCAGAGCGATCCGCGAAGCCATGCATTCGGCTGGCCGCCCTCTTGCCGTGAACGAGCTTCATGAACTCGCCGGGCAGCATGTCCCTTCTTTGGGCCTCGCCACCGTGTACCGGCTGATCTCGAGCCTCGTTGAACAAGGCGAGATCGCGACTGTAGATCTCCCTGGGCAGCCTCCGAGATACGAAACCGCTCACGCTGCATCGCACCATCACCACCACTTCCACTGTCTGAGCTGTGACAAGATGTTCGACCTTGATGGGTGCACCCCGGGAATTGAATCCCTTGCACAACAAGGCTTTACGGTTACTGATCAATAAATCTCACTTCGAGGGACCTGTCCTGATTGTTCAAGATCTTGAATCGAGGACTCGCACTGAGACTCAGTTGCAACTACTATCCTGGACTTCAGTTGAACCAGCACGACCCACTCAAATCGCACGCGGTATCTAGACTTATGAACCCTGCAAACTTTCGCATCGCTGCTCTGACCGCCCTATCACTTTTTGCTACGCCCCTGCTGATTGGATGTGGTGAATCTTGGGCTTCTTCGGATGAAGGCAAACCGACAATCACACCAGTTGCATCAGTGATCGAGTTGACAGACTCCAATGGTTCTACGGTCACACTCGATGCCCCGGCACAACGAATCGTCGCAATGGACCCTGCTTCGATCAATATCGCCTACTCCATGGGCATCAATCTTGCTGCACGCGTCGCTGCCCCCGAAGCACTTAGTCAGACGCTCCCGCCCGACTTGCTCGCTCTGCCCGAAGTCGCCTTTGGGCACGCCACTGGCCCAAACCGGGAACAGCTCATCGCTGCGAAACCCGATCTCGTTCTGTTGAATCCTGTGCATGCTCCGTTTGCAAGCACCATCACGGAAACAACTGGTGCCCCGGTGCTTACCCTCGAGATTCGCACCATCGATTCGCTGAAAGAGGCCGCCACGACCATTGCCAAGGCAGCTGGCACCCCTGCAGCACAAGAGACCTTTATCTCGAACCTTGACAATACACTGCAGGACATCAAAGCTCGCATCCCAGAAAGCAACGAAACGCCGCGGATTCTCCCGTTGTTTGGTGCTTACAACGCTTACTTCGCTCTTCTGCCGAATAGCTTCGCGGGCCAGCTCATCCAAGAACTCGGCGGCGAAGTCCTCTCCGCTGATCTGCCTGAGCACACCCTGTACAAAGGACTCTCTCCGATATCAATGGAGACAATCGTCAATCGTGACCCGGAGATTATCATTCTCTTTGATCACTCAGGACTTGCGGATCCTCTTGCCAACTTGCGTGAAAGCTCCGCTTGGACCGGTATCAGCGCTGTCCAGGATGGCCGCGTTTACACACTGTCCGACGTCTCATTTGTCCAAGCGCCTGGCATCGACTTTGAAGAGTCAATCGAAGAACTCTTCGATATGATCTATCCTTCACAAGTCGCGACGACCGAGCCCGTCAGGTGACTCAACAAGAACAAATCGCCCGCGCGATCGGCGTCTGCTCCGTCCTCGCGCTACTTGTCATCGCCGGCTTTGTGACTTCACTCATCCTGGGCGAAACCAACTATCCGCTTTCCACGGTCATACCTGCGCTTCTTGGATCCTCGGATGCAGATCCGACAGCGACCCAAATCATCCAACGCCTTCGCTTGCCTGTCGCCGTTTGTGCATTGCTCATTGGCGCCAACCTCGCGGCGTCAGGCGTTCTTCTCCAGGGCGTGATGCGTAACCCACTGGCCGCACCCAACATCGTCGGCGTGACCGCGGGCGCTGGGCTTGGTGCGACAATCATCCTGGCCCTCCGTCCAGATTGGATCAACTTCCTTCCATTTGCGGCCTTCCTTGGCGCCTTTGCCGCAACTCTGATCGTGTACGCACTCTCCTGGCAACCCGGGACCGGGACCTCGCCTGTTCGAATGATCCTGGCCGGTGTCGCCATCACGGCAATGCTGAGCGCGCTCACCACGTTTATCATGCTCCGCCACCCTGAGCGAATCGCCTCGGTCGCCGTCTGGATGGCTGGCTCGCTCAACTCCATCGACTGGGAAGCCACCGGATTCTTCGATCCCGACGAGGAGAGCCGTTTTATCTCACCACTCAACCCCGACGCCTGGCGAGGCATCGGGTGGTACACCGTTTTTGTTCTTCCGCTTGCCTTCCTTTTGTGCAAACCGCTGGATTTGTTCGCTCTTGGAGAATCTCGCGCGAAGACCCTTGGGGTTTCAGTCGAAAGAGTTCGCTTTTTCGCGATTGCGGCAGCCGCACTCCTCGCCGGAGCCGCCGTGTCGATCGCTGGATTGATCGGGTTCGTCGGTCTCATCATCCCGCACGCGGCTCGCATTCTGGTCGGCCCCAAGCACTTCACGCTTCTCATCGCCTCAACACTTGGAGGCGCTGCTCTCCTGCTCTGGGCCGATGTCCTCACCCGCACCGCTGTCTCGACACCCATTCCCGTCGGGATCGTGACGGCTCTCCTCGGGGGACCCTACTTCCTCATGCTGCTCCACCGCGCCAGGATGGTCCGATGAAGCTCGCTTGCAACAACATTCATGCCGGCTATCCACGCAACCCTGTCCTCAACGGAGTCTCGGTCACGCTGGCCTCGGGTCGGGTCACCGCGGTGCTCGGTCCGAACGGCTCGGGCAAATCGACACTCCTCAACATTCTTGCGGGAACGATGCGCCCAACGACCGGGCAAGTATCAATCGACGAACGCCCTATCCTTTCGATGGGTCGCAAAGCACGAGCTCGCACGCTCGCATACCTCCCGCAATCCCCTGA
>JBCDAP010000135.1:0-5617 GCA_039185335.1 Planctomycetota bacterium
AACCGAAGTAGTTCCCCAGAATGCCGATGACGACCGCAACGGTGACAATAACAACAGCAAGAAAACCCAGAATGAGGGGTCCGTTGATATCGCCGTGGGCCTCTTGTGCGGCGCCCTCGTCTGTGGAATGCTTGAACCAGTTGTCATCGTGATGATCAGACATGTTGCGTCCTTGAGGTGGGAACGATCAGACGTAGTTCTTGTGCGCGAGTGTTTCGTTGGTGCGCGGGTCGCGGAGCGGAATCAGCGGGCCCGAAGCGACCTTCTGCATGTACAAGCCGAGGAAAAGAAGCATCGGTCCACCTATTCCCGCGACATCAAGGGGATGGAACGAGGTGGAGTTGTGCACTTCGGGTCGAACGAGCCAGTACCAATCCAAGATGTGGAAGACAATCATCCATGCGGCAACAAAGAGCATGATTGCTGGATTGCGACGAGCTGGGCGAGGCAGAATCAAGAGGAACGGAACGATAAAGTGCCCGATCGGAATCGCCCAGCTCAGAATGTGCCAAGTCGTCCCGGCGTCCTTTCGTGACGCGAAGAACATTGTTTCTTCGGGGATGTTCGCGTACCAAATCAGGAAGTACTGCGAGAAAGTGATGTACCCCCAGAACACAATAAAAGCGAACATGAGCTTAGACAGATCGTGGAGGTGCTCGTCAGTAAAAGCACCGGCAACCTTCCCGGTACCTCGAAGAACGAGCATGGTGATCAGTGTCAGAGCAATGGCCGACACGATGCAGCCGCAGAAGAAGTACACGCCGAACATGGTCGAGAACCAGTGGAAATCGAGGGCCATGATCCAGTCGTAAGACGCGAACGCAACAGAGAACGCGAAGAGCGGCAGACCGATGCAAGAGAGACGAGAGGCCTTGACGGTGTGCTTCGGATCGCCGTCGCGGTCTTGCGCTTTGGAATAGCCGATGAGTGCGGAGATTAAAACGACCCAGATCAATGCATAGACGATGTGAAAGACACCAAATCGGATCTCATTGAGGAAGGGACGCTTACCATCGATCAGCGCATCACCTTCGACATAGACAGGGTTCATCCAGTTCCAGAGGTATGGCGCGTACTTGCCGGTCTCTCCGAACTGGAAGGTGTTGTAGACGATTTGGAGCAGCACAACGAGAATAAAAAACCCGAAGCCAACCCAGATGAGCGACATCATGTTCTCGAGCTGACGGCGGATAGAGCCGGCCCAGCCAGCGCCGGTCGCGTGAAGAATCATCGTCAAGACCAGCGCACCAAGCGGGAACCCGATGGCGAGTAGAAACCCGGTGTGGAGTGCATGGAGCGCGATCGAGGGGTCGCTCACGAAACCGCCGAGGATCGCGGCCAGGGTGAGAATGCCACCGATGATCGCCAGCAAACCGGACAAAGGGGGTGTTGCGGCGAGCGAGATGTTCTCGTCCGCGAAAATCATCTTTTGATTGACTGGTGCGGCACTCATCCGTCCGTGCTCCCGTTCTGGTTTGTGTCAGCATTATCGGCCGAAGATGCGTTGCCCCCGCGAGTCCGTTCGAGCTCGAGGCGTTCGCTTTCAGTCGCCTCTTCCAGAGGGGCGTTGCGTGCGTATTGCAGGGCTCGAAGGTAGGCAACGATCGCCCACGCCTCGTGCTCGTTGATCTTGTGGCCATAAGGCGGCATTCGATACTCAAGAGCCGAGCCCGGCGTGTTCTTCAACCCGTTGCGGATGATGTCGAAGAGATAGCCATCTTGAGCTTGCTCCCCATCGCTCCCGAGCTGGTACTGCTCGCCATGAAGGTTCGGAATAGCGTACTGCCACCGCAAGCCAACCATACCGGCCTCACCGCCACCGACAGCGGTGCCGCCGTGGCAAACAATGCAGTAGATATTGAACTGCTCTTCTCCCAGTTGCATCAGGGCCTTGTCAACAGGAACCGGGACGGTCGATACCCATGAGCCGTCAACCTCACGCCCGCGATAGATGCGTGGATCAAGAGCAACAAGATCAGCTCGTTGCTGCTGGTAATTGATCTGAGTCAACTCGCCGCGATTGGTATAAGCAGCAAGATCTTCTGTGTTCAAGGAACGTCCGAACGCAACCGTACCGGGAACGGGATCTCGCATGGTGCGGCCGTAACGCATACCGGCATCTTTCTCGCCCTCTGGGACCACATAGTCCCGGAAGAAACGGCTCTCGGCTTGCGCCTTGTACTTCGGCTGGTCATCAAGTCCAGGGAAGAACTGCCTGGGGGGCGCATCGGATTGTTCACCGCGGCAGCCAGCTGCATTGAGCACAGCGGCCGTAGCAACAATTATCATCAGCGATGTAGACAGGATTCGAAGCATTACTCCTCCACCATTTCGACCGAGATGGCCCCGAGTTCGCGGAGCTTTGAAGCGGTCGCATTGACATCAAACTTGGGATCGCGCGCTTCGACAGCAAGCAAGTACCCGTCGTCATGAGCTCTATCGACAAATCGTTCGTTCTTCAGCAGTGCGTGATAGTGACGCGGGAGACCGTTCAGGATGAACATGCCGGTGAGCGTGGAGATCGCGGCGAAGAGCACGGAGAGCGCGAAAGCGACCGGGGTGAACTGTTCCCAAGCAAAGTACGGCTTGCCGGCGGTGATGAACTCGTAGTCGTACGCGTTCATGAACCACTGCATGGCAAAGGCCGTAGTGCAGCCCGCAAGAGCGCCGCCGCCTGTGAAGTAGGTGATATTCGAAAGCCCCATGCCGAGACGTTCTTCCATGCCATGGATGGGAAAACTCGAATACACGTCGTACTTCCGGTACCCCGCTTCGCGCATCGCTTGAGCGGCTTCCGATAGAGCTCCGGGGTCGTTGAACTCCGCAAGAAGTCCGTAGAGCCCTTCACTTGGGGGACTGGCCGCACCGACATCAATGCCGGGTGTCAACGGTGAGTCGGACGGGCTGGTCCCGGGCAGGTTCAGCTCAATGGACATTGGAACCTCCAGAGGTGCTGTTGTGCTCGTGATCCGAGCCATCGTGATCGTGATGGTGGCCTTCCGGGTCATACTTACCGTTGTGCCAGTTGTGCGGATCGCCCTGGGGCATGACCGCCTTGACTTCAGCCATGGGTAGCATCGGGATGAAGCGGGCGAAGAGGAGGAAGAGAGTCATAAAGATGCCAAGCGAGCCAACGAAAGTGAGAATATCGATGATCGTTGGCGAGTAGTACGCCCAGGATGAAGGCATGAAATCGTAAGAGAGCGTGGAGACGATCACGAAACGTTCGAACCACATGCCGATGTTGACGACGATCGAGATCAAGAAGATGAACGCTACATTCGTCCTGCACCACTTGAACCAGAAGACCTGGGGCGAAACGACGTTGCAGAACATCATGATCCAGTACGCCCACCAGTACTCACCAAACGCTCGGATCAGGAATGCGTCTTGCTCGTAGGGGTTGCCGCCGTACCAGGCGATGAAGAACTCGGTGATGTAGGCAAAGCCGACCATCGAGCCTGTAACGGTGATGATCTTGCACATGTTCTCGAGGGTTCGAGCTGTCACAAAGTCCTTCATGCCGGGGTAGAGCGCCCGGAAGGGAATGAGCAATGTGAGCACCATCGCGAATCCGGAGAACACGGCACCGGCAACAAAGTACGGCGGGAAGATCGTTGTATGCCAACCCGGCACAATCGAAACCGCGAAGTCGAAGGACACGATCGTGTGCACCGAAAGCACCAGCGGCGTAGCGATGCCAGCGAGCAGCAGGTAAGCCTTCTCGTAGTGATGCCACCCACGACCGGAGTAACGCCAGCCCATTGAAAGGAAGCCGTACACGTACGCGGCGATCTTGTTCGAAGGAATCGTAAAACGGATCCGGTCAAGGAACGGGACCACCGGGAGTCCAGGGGGACGCCAGAGGCCAAGCTTGATGGTGTCGTTGAAACGACGGATCGCTCGATCTCGCATCACCGCGAGGTCGGGGATCATGCCCATGTACCAGAAGAGGAGTGAAACGGTGAAGTAGGTGCCGACCGCGAACACGTCCCAGAGGAGGGGGGAACGGAAGTTAGGCCAGATCCAGTTGTAGTTAGGGATGGGGAAGAGCATCCAGGCGAACCACACACGTCCGACGTGGATCCCCGGGAACGTGCCCGCACAGACCACCGCGAAGATGGTCATCGCTTCGGCGAAACGGTTGATGGAGACACGCCATTTCTGCTTGAGCAGACACAAGATCGCGGAGATCAGCGTTCCTGCGTGGCCGATACCAACCCACCAAACGAAGTTGACAATCGCCCAGCCCCAAGAGACCGGATTTTGCAGGCCCCAAACGCCAACGCCGGTGACAATTAGGAAGAGGATCGCGATTGTGGCAACACCAGCCAGTTGGGAAGAAGCGAAGAACGCAAGTGGCCACCAGCTCGGTGTGCCATTCTCGATCCATCCGGCGACGGTATTGGTCACCGACTTGATGTCACGATTGCCGATCACGATCGGTACGCGACGCGTCGGATCATCGGTGATCGTCCCATCGATCGTCTGCGGGTCGTACTCCGCGGAACGATCCCCCGGGCGAACCACGCCCAGGGCTTGCGCTTGATCGGGAGAGAGACTGCTCACGCCAGCACCCCCTGTGTATTATTCGAGAGAACCGGCAACCTCATGACATGCCCTTCATCGTGGTGTGGGTCATCGTGAGCCTCGTGCTCAGATCCATAGGAATCGTGATCGCCATGGTGGAAGGGAGAACTCCAGCTTTCAACGCGCTTCGTATTCGGACCGCTGTCTTCCTTCGGTTCGAGCGATGCGAGATGCTTGACGTAGTTAAGATTAGGATTACGGATGCGCATCAAGTAATCGGTGCGAGGACGGGTGTTCAGATAATCGAGCAAGCCATAAGAGCGTGCCGACTGGCGGGATCGGGCCACCTTTGATCCCTTCCCGTCGTTGGAAGCAAAGTCGTAGATATCACCGAAAGCGATCGCGTTAGACGAACAGGCTTGTTCGCACGCAACCTGGAAGAAGCCATCGGGGATAAAGTCCAGATCGCTGAGCTTCGCTTCGACGCGGGCTTCGTTAATTCGTTGAACGCAGTATGAGCACTTCTCCATCACGCCACGAGAACGAACCGTCACGTGTGGATTGTTCTTGAGCACAGAGACTTCGGCGACCTTCTGGCGGAATCGCGGCGGGATAAAATTCTCATTGTCTGTAGCAAGCGGGACACCGGTATTCTTGTTGCCGAGACGAGACCCATCAGATGTTGGCCCCATCGTATTTTCACGCTCGGCGTTGTCGATCGAAGCGAACAGCGGTGAAACGTCGCCCTCGAACTGTTTGGTCGCATAGTCGAAGTAGTTAAACCGACGGACTTTGTAAGGGCAGTTGTTCGAGCAATACCGCGTGCCGATGCATCGGTTGTACGCCATGTTGTTGGTGCCTTCGTCGCCGTGAACTGTTGCGTTCACAGGGCAAACGACCTCGCAAGGCGCGTTTTCGCAATGCAGGCACGAAACGGGCTGCATGATCAGACTCGCGGACTCCCCATCGCCTTCGTAGTACCGGTCGACGCGAACCCAAGACATCTCTCGACCTTTGGCAACCTCGGCCTTTCCAACGACCGGGATATTGTTCTCGGCCTGGCAAGCAACGACGCATGAGCCGCAAC
>JBCDAP010000136.1:0-5558 GCA_039185335.1 Planctomycetota bacterium
CGACCGACTGCGGCTGATCAAGCCCCCGAATAATCTCATCGATGACCTCGAGCGCGTCGGGTGTTTGAGAAACCACGACGAGGCGGCCTGACTCTGCCACGGGCTCAAAGCTGAACTGCCCGGCAAGACGACCGATGCCGGCATTGCGACCGCTTCGCGCTCCCGGCTGCCCGAACAGCCCGATCAGAATGTCGCGAACCTTCACCGGGTCTGTGTGCTGAAGATCGTAAATCCGCGGGACGACATCCTCTTCATCAACCGGCAGATCCCAGACATCGTCGATCAGCTTCTGGATGTTCTCAAGGATGGGTTTCTCGGCGAGGACGGTGACGGTGTTCTGCTGGTCGTTCGATGTGACACGGAGGTTCTCCGACGTGAACGCATCGCCGCCCTGCTGGGCTGCGATCTGGTTGGCCACCGAAGCCGCCGCCCAGCGTGAGCCGGAGGAACGCTGTGTTGCTCGCACCGCCGACTGTGTGCCCGATTCGTACAGCTCCCTGATGTTGTCTGCCACCTGAGACGCCTCGGCGTACTTCAACGAGAACGTGCGGATGTCGAGCACCGAAGGACGCGGGCGATCGATCGCGGCAATCAGTTGCTCCATCTGCTGAAGCAAAGCAATCGAACCTCGAAGCACCACGGTGTTCGAAGACTCATCCACACTCAACAGCGCGTACTCAGGCAACGCATCGTCATCCTCGAACACCTCAGCAAGGCTCGGTGCCTCGGCGTACGTCAATGAATACACCTTCTGCGCGATCGTCCCCAGATCGGTCCGAGCAAGAACCGACTCGTCCGGCCCGATCACAGGCAGATCCTGCTCCGCGATGTCGGCAATCTCGAGCAAAAAGATCACACTCTCGCCCTCGATCACCGCGATCCCCTCTTGCTGCAGAGAGAGAAAAACGAGATCGACTGCCCGCATTTGCGAAACCGGCTCATCGCTCAGGATCGTGATACGCCGGTTCAGAACCTGTTGACGCGGGATCACGACCTTGCCGGTGCTCTCCACAATGAACGGGATAAGGCGTTCAACTGTCACATTGTTGAACGCAAGCGTGGTGGTTTCGCCGTTGGTATCGCGGCGGCCGTTCATGTCACCAGCGGCAGCGTCCGCATCGCCTTGAGCGTGAATGAACGGCACCGAGAAACTCAGCAGCACCGTGAACAGAAGCAGAAAACGAATCGAGAAGATCGGCATGCGAATGTTCATCCGGCGTCTTGGGGTTGCTGGTTATCCTGCACCGCCTGCTCGCTCTCGAGCGAAGCATCATCAGGCTGAAGGTCTTCTGGTGAATCCATGAATTCGTCGGTTGTGCGCTCGAAGAGCGTGACCTCAAAGCGTTCGCCGCGCCATTCGACAGTGGCAAACCAGGGAGCGCTGGTCGAGATAAGCGTGAGATCGTCTTGCGCATCTCCACCAACCGTCAGGCGGAGATCGTCTTCGAACCAAGCCGTCGTGCCCACAATCCCGATGAGTTTTGGTCCGGCGTACACCGCGGGCGGCGGCTCTTTCTCCGAATCCTCATCGCGATTCGGGCGATTACGTTTGACAGGAGGAGGCGCCGAAGGCACGAAGAACAGTGACCGACCGTTCGCTTGCGCAATGAAACCTTCTTGCAGTGTGCGGAAACGCTCAAGACGCTGCTCTGAATCGATCGCTTGCGCATCTTCTTTTTCCGAATGCCCGAACATCACACCCAACACAGGGGCGAGCGACGACACACCAACAACTAAAAGAAGAATGACGGCCGCTATCGCAGCAAACCCACGCCAACCGGCAACACGAGCTGCATGTGTGATCGGATCGCTCATGCAGACCCCCCGCTGCGCTGGATGGCCCATGTCTCGCAAACAACAGTGACTCGAACCAAACCACGATCGTTCGCAAGCTGTTGCATAGATACACGAGAGATCCCGGTAACGAGCGGGCTGGACTCGAGCTTCGACACGATCTCAACCGCCTGCGCCGGCGTCGTTGTGAAACGAACCTCGGCGATCTGCCGGTCGACAACTTCCCCGACACGGAGCACACTCGAGAGCACATTCCGGCTCATCGCGCTGCTCCTCGTCGTCGTTTCCGAGTCCAGCTCGGCCTCCTTGAGAACACGCCCAACCTCCGCAACCAGAGCCGCGCTCGCAGCGCTCGGATCGTCGGAGAGCTCAACTTCGCCGAACCGCGTTAGCGCGATCGAGAGTGTCTTACTCGTGTCATCATCACCCGAAGCCCGCGCCATCGCTTGCTCGACTTGACTCTCGAGCCTCTCTGCCTTGATGCTCATTGAGTTGTGGAACCCGATCGCCTGTTCCACAACGCCAAAGTACAGAACAAGAAATGCGACAAGACCAACAAGCCACTTTCCTGCGCGGGGGAGTTCTCTAAATCGTTGTGCGATTGAGGCCAAGATCATCCACCTCCCCGTTGTGAACGCAGATGATCACGGAGCATCTCGACTTCACGCTCGAGACGCTGGCGTGTTTCGGTATCGATGTCGCCCGCCGCGATCGCTTTGCGACGCTCGCCCATCGCCGCCATCGCCTCCCGTCGATCCATCTCGGAAAGTGCCCCATCTTCGAGCGGCTCGGGCACCGTCACATCAATGTTTTCAACCAATTCCGCGGCACGATTCCGACCACGAGGACGATCGGAATCGCCGCCCGATTCTGTAACTGACAGATCCGTCGAGCCGGGCTTGCTGCCGGCAGGGCCAGGACCCGCGAGATGAGCTCGATCGCCGTACAAGCGTTCCGCGAGCGTGCTCTCGGCAAAGTCTTCAAGATCGCGAGCCTCCGCATAGGGCCGTTCAACCCGCCCCGCGATCTCAAAGGTCACACGCTCATCCACGATTTCCGAACGCCGCATCTCGACGTCGGCAAACACGCCCGAATCATTCAGCTTGCGCGTCATTTCTGTGATGAGCGAGAGCGACTCGCCCGAACCGCGAACAGAGAACCGATCGCCGGTACGCAGATCGATCTGCTCCAGCTCGACCCCGACCGGTGTCCCGCCCGCGAGGTTGGCCAGGAGTTTAGTCATGGGCCAGCGTTGGCTTTCGAGCTCTTCGTACAGCGCCAACCGGCGTTCGGTGTCCTCAGAACCCTCATCACCAAAGCCCGCCGCCTCGAGGCGAGCGAGCTGAGATGACAGAGAGGCATGCCGCAAGCTCAACCCGATAGTTGGAAGAGCGATCGCAAGCAATAGCGAAGCCGCGATAAGAGGCCAGGCGAGGCGTGGCGATGAGACGAAGACCGCAAGGCGCTCGAGCGGATCTGTCGCCTTCGATTCGCCTGTCGATCGGAGCTTCCCGAGCGTCGATGACGGATGAGCGGAGTCAACGAGCTCGATCGCGCCGATCGCGGCCGCAAAGTCCTTCGGGTCTTTCGTTGATCCAGCACGCGATAGTTTTTCCGTAAGAGATGCCTCTGTCGACGAATCGCAACTCAGCCCACCAGCCGAGACCTCGATCGGCTCAACATTGGCCTGGTCGGTTGCGGCTCTCACCGCATGCGACAACGCTTGTTCATTTCCCGGAGCAAGACGAGACGCGCGGGCCACCGATCGGTCGGCAGAACTCGCAACAATCGTGGCGGAGTCACCAGACCCCCCCGAGCCAGCTGGGCGAGCATCGACAATGGCACCAGAACGGCCATCAAGCACGAACGTCAAGGCCGCCGCCCGAGACACAAAGTGCTCCGATGCCTCTTCGGTAATCAATTCGTAATCAGCCGATGCTTCGCCAACCCAGGCAGTCAGAAGAACAGCCCGTGAACCCGTGGTCGCACCAAGCGGAACGGTCCCCGCCCCACGCCGCCACTCCTCGGCCGCCCCCGGCAGCTCAGCCTCACCGAGCAACTGAGCAGCGCTGTTCAACTCCGCTTCGTTCTCACCAGGAAGTTCGACTCGACGCACAACCGCCTCGTTCGAACCGAGCACCCGGATGATCCGCTTGACCCCGTGACTCTCAAGAATCGCCCGCAACGCAGATCGGGAGGTCGCACGCTCTGCGGCGATAATCGAGAAACCACCTCCCGCATGGTCCTCGGCGATCACCACCAGCCACGAAACGCCAACGCGATCGATCGCACAAAGCTTGGGCGAACGTGATGTGTTGGTGGTGCGAGCCATGAATGAAACCCCAGAATACCCGAGAACCCCTGATACTTTCCTTTTACCGAACCATCATCTCTGAGATGACCAAAGGTAGTCCTGTTCGCTCGATCGTCGCAGAAATCTCGACTTCCACGCCCGTATTCGCGTCGATGCCCCTTGCGGTCACGACGAACGCCGTCGATTCCAGCGTCAATATCTGGCTGAGCGATTCGACCGACTGAGGCCGCATCGCCCTGCCCACATCCACCCAACTCGTGAACCCGCCCGGCTGCCGATCACGCAGGTAAATCAGCATGTCCGCCTGCCCGCTGGGAATCCCTGAGAGGTAATCCAGCGTTTCTCGCTCAACGGTGTTCAGATTCACACGCCCCGGCACCAAGCCACCCTGGCCCGCTGAGATCGTCAACTCATCGAGCGCCTGACGAAGCTGTGCGTCGTCAAGATCCGGCACATTCTCCGCATTCTCAACGCCCGCATCTTCAGCCAGATCACGCAGACGGTTCGCAACAAGTTGCTCGATGCGGGGCTGCCCATCCTGATCCCCGCCTCGCTGCGCCCATTGCAAAAGCGCTGTCGCTTGGAGAGATGTCAGACGCTCAACGCGATCCGTGAGCGATGAGTTGTCCGCGGTCGTGAGGTCAAGCTTTGGCAAACCATCCGGCGTGAGTGTGCCCTCGACAGACTCCGCCGTGATAAACATCGACCACCCGGCATCCAACCTCCCGTCCTCATCGTCAGGCGGAAAGGTCACATCCCCATCGTTCTCGTTCGGATCAAGCTGCCCATTCAGATTCCAATCCTCGCCTCGCAGCAGCGTTGGGTTGACGCCAACGACGAGTTCGAGTTCCTGCAATGTCCGCACCGGGCCGTTTCTCGGAAGATAGGGCGACTCGTTCTGCAAGTAGTACGCCGCCTCGGCACCGAACTCATTGATAATTTCGTCCGCGTCGATCCAGTCCACGATCGCGCCCGCTACATCCTCGGTCATGTTCGGAAGCTCCATCAGATCGTCGATGGACATCCGGTTGACATTGATCTTCATATGCGGATCTTCGGGACCAAAGAAGAATCGTCCGAGCGAGCTGTGCACGATCACATAGCTCGAACTCTGAAATTCACCCTCTGAAATCGCCGCAAGGTCGGTGGTCAGTGTGAGCGCATCGCCAGTCGGTTCGCTCTCGGTCTCAAAGGCGATCTGAGCGATCACTGTCTCGACGCCGGCACGAGCGGCCCAGTACGCGTTCGTGCGTGCCACGACATCCCTGCCAACCGCAGCATGGCGGAACGCCGTCCGCTGCAACGAGATCAGAACGAGCGAAGCAACGCTGACCACAAGCAGAACCAACATCGTCGCAAAGGCACGCTTTCTCATCGCCCACCTCCCCCGCCGCCACTCGAACCACCGCCGGCCGCATCCAGCGAAGGAAAGAAGAACGGCTGGGACGAA
>JBCDAP010000137.1:0-5557 GCA_039185335.1 Planctomycetota bacterium
CCCGCTCGTGGCGTCGCACCCTGTCTACCAGTACTTCGCTCGCCAATACGGCCTGAACATCAAAGCGGTGCTCTGGGAACCCGAAACGGTGCCGAGCGAAGAAGACATGGCGGCGCTCCGGACGATCCTTGCAGACCACCCGGCAACATGGATGATCTGGGAAGGTGAACCGGCGAGCGAGTCGGTTGAACTTCTGCAATCGATCGGGATCACCAGCGTGATCGTCGATCCATCGGGCAATCGTCCGGACGAAGGCGACTGGCTTTCGGTCATGAAGCAGAGCATCGAGAACATCAAAGCGATAAACGCCGGCTCGGCCGACTGAGGGCGAGCCGATGACACGCTGCACCCGGGCGCTTCGGTGGCCCATCTTCTGCCTGATATTCTTGCTTCCCGCTCGGCTTGCCTTTGCTGAGATTCAGGAGACGGGCTGGTGCTCTGTCTACATCGAGATCGACAAGATCAGCGTCGAGTGCGTGATGCCGTATCCCTTGCTCGGATTATCACTCGATAGCGATGCTGGTGGAATACGTGCGGATCAGCAGCGCACACGAGCCGCGGAAGCCAGCGAACGCCTGTCCGAGATCTTCGAGTTACGAGCGGATGGCCAACTCCTGAGCTATGAGTTCGAGCAAATCGGTTTCGCGACAAAGGACCAAAGCAACGGCGATGCAACAGCCGATCAACGCGAACTCATCCCGTTCCACGAGATCAGCATTTCTGGGATCTTTGTGTGTCCACGCGACACCCTTCCACGCTCTGTGGACTTCCGCTTGAAGCTCTTTGAGGGCCAGACCGACAGCTCAACCGAGATCATCCCCGTCGAAATCGAGGTGCGAACCTCGCCCACCCGGCGTGAGTCTGCTCGTTTCGAGTTGACCGCAGAGCGCCCCGAGTTCTCCTGGGTGCTGCCCCAGAGCATTGCAGGCCTCTCGTTCGTGGACAAGATCGCCGCAGCACCGCCCCGCTCGTACGCACCGCTTTATGTCGCCGGATTTATCATGATGAGCGGGCTGGGCATCTGCGTCATTCCGTCATGGAAGGGCCGCGCCCGTCTGGCAACCGGGGCCGTCGTGTTGGCTGCAGGTGTTGTACTTGGCGCTATCTCACTACGGAACGGGTTCACAACTCCTATCGAAGAGGATCAGGCCAAGTCGACGATCCGGGCACTCCTGACTAACGTTTACTACGCGTTCGCTTCCCGTGACGAATCCAATATCTTCGACACCCTCGCAGCGAGTGTGGATGGAACCCTACTCGAAGAGCTTTATCTCGACATCCAAAGCGGATTGATCGATACAGAGAACGGCGGGCCGAGGGTACGTGTGCTCAGCGTTGAAGTGGTGGAGTGCCAGGTGGAGGAGTCGAACTCCGAGCGATTGCAAGCACGCGTTCGATGGGTCAGCATCGGCACCGTCAACCACTGGGGCCACGCCCACGAACGGCGCAACCAGTACCAGGCCGAAGTTGTCGCCGAGCCGGTCGATGGGCATTGGCGCCTCACGAACGTCACGATTCTCGAAGAGGAGCGCATCGAGTGAGCATCCTGGTCAAAAGCCTGGTCTTCCGTTACGAGGGAGAACGCTTCGAGCTGGCGATCGATGACCTTTCGGTCGAAGCACAGCAGCCGACCGCCATCATCGGGCCAAGCGGTAGCGGTAAGAGCACGCTACTGCGGCTGATTGCCGGCGTGCTCCGACCGGTCGATGGTTCCGTGAATGTGCTCGGTGAGACCGTCTCAGAAATGACGGACACCCAGGCACGTGCTTTTCGAATACAGAACATCGGGTTGGTGTTCCAGGAGTTCGAGCTGGTTGACTACCTCAATGCCCGCGACAATATCTTGCTGCCATACCGGATTTCTGGCGAGCTCACGCTCGACAACCCGGCTCGGCAACGCGTCGACCAGCTTGCTGAAGCCACCGGCATTACCAACCTGCTCGATTCTCGCCCGACAAAGCTCTCGCAAGGCGAGCGGCAACGCGTCGCGATCTGTCGGGCGCTCGTTACCCACCCCCGACTTGTACTTGCCGACGAACCCACAGGAAGTCTCGACCCCGACAACCAAACACGGATCGTTGAATTGCTGCGTGACACAGCAGTCCAAGCCGGCGCGGGGCTCGTGATGGTCACCCACGACCACGATCTGCTGGGCTATTTCGATCGGGTGATCGATCTGCCGAGCATCAAGAAGGCTCACGCATGAATCTCGCCGGCCCGCTCTATCTTGGCTGGAACCACCTTTGGCAGCACCGCTGGCGCAGCCTTCTCATTACGCTGACCGTCACGCTCGGGCTATCGCTGCCCGCGGGGATCTGGCTGGGCGTTGATCTTGCCGAAACACACCTGCGTGACCGTGCTCAATCGACGCCCCTTCTCCTCGGCTCCAACGGCAGCCCGCTCGAACTGGTCTTCAACGGGCTCTACTTCTCGGAGCCTGGGATCGAACGTATGAAGCTGCGAGACGCCAAGGAGGCCTCACCGGACGGCCTTGCCTCGAGTATCGCCATCTATGCCCGATACCAAGCCCAGGGGCATCCGGTCGTCGGGACGACGATTGACTACTTCGAATTCCGGGACCTGCGGCTCGCCGAAGGCCACGCATTCACACGCCTTGGCGATTGCGTGATCGGGTCGAGCGTCGCCACTGAATTCGGGTTGGCACCCGGTGACTCGTTGGTGACCACCCCCGAGCGCGTGTTCGACCTCACCGGCGTCTACCCGCTGAAGATGCGGATCACGGGAACGCTCGCACACACCGGCACACCAGACGACCGTGCCATCTTCACCGACCTCAAAACCACCTGGACGATCGAAGGCCTCGCACACGGCCACCATGACGCACGCCAACTCGATGGTGTTGTGCTAAAGCAAGACGACAACAACACCGCGATCAACGCTTCGATCGTCGAGTACAATGAGGTGACCAACGAAAACATTCACTCGTTTCACTTCCACGGCGACATGCATGACTTTCCGATCACCTCAGCGATCATCGTACCCAATAGCACAAAGTCGCAGACGATCCTCATGGGACGATACGTTGGAGAGACACGCACGCTTCAGCTCATCCGCCCAGATAAGCACATGGCAAACCTCTTCGACACGGTGTTTCGCGTGCGCATGTGGGTGGCCGTCATGCTAGCGGCGGTCGCCCTGTCGTCTTTCCTGATCGTGACGATGGTGCTGTTGCTCAGCAACCGGCTGCGAACCAGCGAGTTCATGAGCCTCCGAGTGATCGGCGCAAGCCCAGGAGTGATCCGCTTCCTGGTGCTATTCGAAGCCGGATCGATTCTTGCCGGGAGCATCGCCCTAACGCTGATCATCCTGGTCACGTTCTCCTTACTCACCCCGTCGATCCTGGCCTGGATTGCCTAATCGATCAGGTGGAGGAACGGTCAACAATCGGGGGCCAAACCGCTCGGCAATATGTTCGTCTGTGTGTCGCCATGCAGCTCTGTTGTGTGGTGCTTGGGGTGTGTCAAGGTGAAGGAGAGGAGCACAAGGAACAGCACACGCCCCGCTTACACCCCCTGCGACCGCACGGGCTTCTCCCACCCGTCCTTCGCCAGTTCTTCCCAGATCTTCTCCAATGCTCCCGCCATACCAAGCGACCACTCGTGGCCCGGGATGATCGGCCCGTTCCCTCGGCACGCTTGCGCAAAGTGGCGGAACTGGTGTTCGATCCGATCGCCGCCGTTCTCGATGACAATCTCTTCAGTCTCGGTGTAGCCCTTGTGCCAGAGCAAAACCGCGCGTTCTGCGTCCGGCCAGTACGGAAAACCCGTTGTGACGCGCCCCGTCGTGCCAACGAGATCGAGTTTGTGTCCGCCCCATGTGTCGATCGATGTGCCCACCTGCACCATCACCCCCGATGGGAACACGCCCGAGAGGAACAAGCGGCCGTCGACAGGATGCTGCTCGCCCTCGGGCATCCGTGCGGGTGCCGCCGTCACCTTGAAGTGTCCGAGCTCTTCACCCGTAAGATAACGTGCGATACCCAACGGATAGACACCAACATCGGCCATCGCCCCGCCTTGCATAGTGTGACGAAGACGGTGTTCGACGTGCGGGCCATCTCCGAGATTCGAGATCGCATCAGCACGGATCATCCGCAATTCGCCGATGATCGAGTTTGCTGGATCGTGCATCGCCGTGCGGACGATCTCAACCAGCTTGTCCGTCTGCGGATGGTGCGGATACATGAACGCTTCCTGCCAAACCAAATTCTGTTCACCCGCCAAAGCAAGAAGGCGCTCGAGTTCGTCGCGCCAAGGCGTGATCGGCTTTTCGCACAACACATGCTTACCCGCAGACAACAGCTTCTCCGACCACCCAACGTGCAAAGAGTTCGGCAAGGTGACGTACGCCGCGTCGCAATCACTGTCCGCAACCTCTTCGTACGTCACCGCGACCGCATCGATCCGATGCTCCTTGATGTAAGCCTCAGCGCGAGTTCGATCTCGCGACGCAACATGCGATACGGTGCAGCCTTCTGCTTCGAGAGCATGCTGCAGGCACTTTGACGAGATGAGCCCGGTTCCTAAAAAAGCGATACGGAGGTCGGTGGTCATGTCACCAACCTACCTCACCTCAACCGCGCGACGCGAGGGCCACGCGGACCCGCGCCTTGTTGCGATCGGCCGTGATAACATCCATCTCATCGGTGTTCAGCGAGGTGCGGGCCGTGGCTTCAGCGAAGGCCGCTTTCTCTTCCTCGAGATCGAGTTCCGCGATGTCGGTTGCGCCAGTCGACAAGATGGTCAGCTCGCCCGCGACATGCTGCATGAATCCGCCGTCGATGTAGTACGAGCGGGTGCCCGACGCTGGCATATCCAAACGGAGTTCGCCCGGACCAAGCTCGCCAACGATCGGAGCTGTCTGTGGCATCACGCCGACCTGACCGTCGTGCAGAGGCACATCCGCGTACGACACCTCCGCATCCAACAAACGAGCGGTCGGCGTGATCAGTCGGCAACGGAAACTCTGGTCGGCCACGTCTCAATCTCCTGATAGCGGTCAGTCAAGGGCGAATAGTATAGACACCTCAGCGGAGCCCGCCGGGCCAATCCTTCCGGCATTCCGCCATAATTCGCTCCGCCGTCCGCACCGCGGCGAAACCAGCTTTCGCGTCGATCGGCGGACGAGAGCCCGTCCGAACCGCGTCCAAAAACGCGGTGATCTCCATCTCGAGCTGATCTCCCGCCTCGATATCGAGCGACTCGATCGCCACCAACTCCGAGTAGTCTAGCTCGGACAGGTCACGCCCGATGCGAAGGGCATCCCGCACCTCTTGCATCTGTGCCTCGTTAGCTGTTCGGCGGATGAGCACGCCGGTCTTCTTCGCGTAGTCGATCGAAACGTACGCGTTCTCACCCGTAATCCGAACCTTCCGCTCGGTCTTCAACGCCAGACGCGAGCACGAGATGTTGGCCACACACCGACCTTGCGGCATGTCGAAGGTCAAACGAGCCGAGCAAACATCCTCATACTCGGTCAGCACGTTCACACCCGAAGCCTGCACATCCACAGGCTCACGCCCTTCCATCAGCCAAAG
>JBCDAP010000138.1:0-5554 GCA_039185335.1 Planctomycetota bacterium
CTTGGTCCCTCGTGATCACTTGATCGTTGCGAACAAGATCGGCTTGGCGTACGGATTCATGTCCGAAGCGGCGTACATCGAAGACAGAACGACCGGCCGCGCGTTCGTTCTGGGTATGACGATGTATGTGAACGATAACGCTGTTCTCAACGATGGCGATTATCAGTACGGGCTTGCAGAAAAAGTGTTCGCGGATGTTGCGGGTTGCTTTGCGCATCGATATCTCAAGCCGGAATTGGAAGCAGTACCAGTTCGCTGGCGTCATACCCCGATCAAACCGATCTCTCACGCGATGATCCTGTCAGCAGGGGAAGAGTGGACATCTGAGGTGTATGCGGCACCAACAGGCATGGTCGAACTCGTGCCATCATGGAATGTGACACCCTCAGGAGAAGTGGGGGTGCGTCTCGAGGTCCGGGTCGAGCACCATGACGAATGGTCACCCTGGCTAGCGATTGCAGAATACGGATGCCTTGCTCCGAGTGATGCGTGGCAGACCAACGCGCGTGCTGCCAACACCAACGTTGATACGCTTAAGGTTTCCGGTGGCGCTACAGCGTTCCAGTTCCGTGCTCGTGCAGGGCAGGCGGCTCGGTCGACCATCGAAAGGTTGGATGTCATTGTCACCACCAGGGTGGATCATCCGGAATACGTTCCTGATGATCGGCTGGATGGTCGGGTTGAGGCGTCCAACGTTTTTCTTGCGAACGATAACCCGAGAGAAGAGCTCGACAGCCGTCTCTGCAGTCCGCTCTCGGTTCGCACGCTTCTTGCCTCTCGGGGGATCGAGGTGACCACGCTTGATGTTGCTGATGCCGCTTACGATCACCGGTTCAAGATCTACGGCAACTGGACGAATGCTATTGCAACGCTCCGTGATTTCGGCGTGCGAGGACGGTTGGCCCGCTTCTCGGATTGGGCCCAAGTCCGCAAGCACTTCGAGAGTGTTGGGCCGATCGCGTTTTCTGCGAGCTTTACTGAGGACGAACTTTCGGGGGCGGGGTATTCATCCCCTGGTCATCTCATCGTGGCGTACGGGTTTGACGAGAACGGCGATGTGCTCGTACTGGATCCGGCATACTCGAGCGATGAAAGCGAATCACGGCGTGTGTACTCTCGTGATGAACTCAGCAAGGTCTGGCTCGATCGGGTGAAAGGTCTTGCGTATGTTGTTGAGGATGTGATTCAACAGGAGGCCGAATGAGCGCACGAGGGCTGGATGAACTGATCGGGCGGTTGATCTGGGTGGGTATCCGTGGCCGAACGCCGGGTGATCTTGTACTCGAGGACGAGATCAAGCGGTGCGAGCGTGCGCATGTCGGCGGGATCATCCTCTTTGATGTCGATGTGCCCGGGCGTAATCGCCTTCGCGATGAAAGTGGATTGCCCGAAGAAGAAGCGAGATTGGGATCGCCACGCAACGTCTCTGATGCGGAGTCAACGGCCCGGCTCGTGAAGTATCTGAAAGAACGTTTGGGTGAAGAATTGATCGTTTCGATCGATCAGGAGGGTGGGTTCGTTTCGCGTCTCAACCCGCGGCATGGATACCCCGCTTCACCGGCTCCGCAGGAGTACGCCTCGCTCGATGCAGAGTCTCGTTCGGAGGCTGCACGCACGCTTGCGGAGACGATTTCTTCGGTCGGTATCGATTTGAATCTGGCGCCTTGCGTCGATGTCGCGATCAATCCGGACGGCCCGGGACACACGGCGCTCGGGCGATCGTTCGGCCGAGATCCTGAATCCGTTGCCCGCATGGCGGGCGAGCAGATCGACGCGATGCACCACGCCGGGGCGGCTTGCATGATCAAGCATTTCCCAGGGCATGGTTCGGCTGTCGGTGATACGCATTTCGGATTGGTCGATATCACCCAGACATGGGCCGAGGAGGACGAGCTTGCGCCGTACGCCCGTCTGCTTGGCCCAGACTCGGTGTCGAAGGAGCCGGCTGATGCGGTGATGATCAGCCACCTTATCCACCGAGGCTTTGATGCAGATCGGCCCGCGAGCCTTTCTCATGCGATCATCACGGGGTTGCTCCGTGAACGACTCGGATACGATGGGCTCGTGACGACCGATTCGCTGGACATGCACGCGGTGGCAGATCGATTCGATGGCGGCGAGGCTGCCGTGCTCGCTCTGGAGGCAGGGGCAGACGTTGCGCTAGAAGCCAACAACCTGACAGTTGTTCGGGATTGCCCCGCCGAATCGATCCACACAGCCATCGCTGATGCGGTCGCTGATGGTCGCCTGAGTGTGAAGGAGTTGGAGCAGAAGGTCGCGCGTGCCGAACGCGTGCTTGATGCGATCCGTCGCCGGCGAGCGGTTCGCTTGGAGGTGGCCGGTGGATGAGCTTCGTGATCGCGGCCACCTTTCGACCGAACGTCGAAACGAAGCGACAGCTCGCCTGCACGAATTGAGCGTGAGCGAATGCGTCGAGATCATTGGTGATGAAGATTTAAAAGTGCTTGAGGCTCTTCGTGATGGACGCTCTGGATTGATCTCGCTGATCCAAGACGCGGAGCCGCGGTTCCTCAGAGGCGGGCGACTGATCTATCTCGGGGCCGGAACCTCTGGCCGTCTAGGAGTGCTGGATGCGTCCGAAGCTCCGCCGACGTTCTGCGTGCCGCAGGGCAGGGTGATCGGCATCATCGCTGGCGGTGACGGGGCTCTTCGCATTTCGAGCGAAGGTATGGAGGATGATCCGGATGGTGCACGCGAAGAACTGGTTCGTCTCGGCCTGACCGAGAATGACACGGTCATCGGCATCGCGGCTGGCGGGACAACGCCGTATCCGCGCGGCGCGCTACGGATCGCGAAAGAACTCATGCCCGAGTGTCTGACAGGGTTCCTCACCTGCGTTACTGTCGAGATCCCCAAGCATTGCGACCACATGGTCATGCTTCCGACAGGTCCGGAAGTGTTGACCGGCTCAACGCGTATGAAAGCCGGCACAGCGACCAAGCTCGCATTGAACACGATCTCAACCACGCTGATGATCCGTGCCGGGCGTGTCTACGAGAATCTGATGGTCGATGTCCGCGCGACCAACGACAAACTCCGCGATCGTGCAGCGCGAATCATCAGCCAATTGACCGAGTTGTCCCGCAACCAAGCATTCGAAGCACTCGATGCCGCAGGTGGTGAAGTGAAAGTGGCAATTGTGATGCAAAGAAAGCGAGTAGACGCGAGTGAAGCCCGGGCTTTGATCGAACGTGTGAGTGGCCGTCTCGGTGACATCCTTGACGGGAGCACAGCGTGACCGGATTCCAGCCTCTCGATTGGTTGGTGCTCGTGGCTTACGGTGTGGTCCTGCTCGTGACTGGTTGGATGTTCAATCGCAAGGCAGCCGGCGATACCGAGGGTTTCTTTCTTGGTGGCCGGAAGATGCCCGTTTGGGCGGTCACCATCTCGGTCATCGCGACCGCACTTTCTGCGGCGACATTCGTGGGCGGACCGCAGCAGGCGTACGCCGGAAACCTGACCTATCTCGCCAGCAACATCGGCGGCATCATCGCGGCCCTGTTGGTTGCCGTGCTACTTATCCCAAGGATGTACCGCCTCGGCGTTGCCACTCCATACGGCCTGCTCGAAGCAAGGTACGGACGGGCAGGACGCCAGGCGTCGGCTATCGCATTCCTTCTTGGGCGTGTTATGGCGAGCGGCGCACGTGTTTACATGGTCGGTATCCCCGCAGCGCTCATCATCTTCGGCCAACCGGAAGAAACCCAGGCGTTGATCCCTGTGTGGCAGATCGCCGCCGCGATTCTCGCGATCACCCTCGTCGGGATCGCCTACACCCTCGCCGGCGGAGTGAAGTCGGTCATCTGGACCGATGTCATCCAAATGGGGGTGTTCATCGCTGCCATTCTCGGCGCCATCTTCGTCCTGATGAACCGGATCCCGGGCGGCATCGATGTCGTCTGGGACACCCTCGCGAACGCTCAGGCGCCAGATAAAACCTCGAAACTGACCCTCTTCGATTTCTCGACCGATCTGACCCGTCCATACACCATCATCTCCTGCTGCGTCGGTTTTGTTCTGCTCGGCTTGGCGTCTTACGGAATGGACCAAGACATGGTCCAACGCATGCTGACCTGCAAAAACGCAGCCAAAGGCTCGGCGAGCGTGATCGCCGCCACGATCATGACGGTACCGGTGGTGGCGCTCTTCATGATTGTCGGGTTACTTTTGTACATCTTCTATCAACGCCCAGACGTGATGGGCAATGCCGCGCCGGGCAGCCAGGTCTTCGATTCCACGCGTGTCTTTTTGAGCTTCATTCTCGAAGAGATGCCAGCGGGTATCTCAGGACTCATGATGGCCGGCTTGTTCGCAGCGGGTTTGTCTAGCTTGAACTCCGGGCTCAACTCGATGTCCTCGACCGTCGTCAACGATCTCTACCGTGAATGGCGTTCGGATCGGTCCGACAAGCACTACCTCGCGATGGGGCGCGCATGGGTCGTGATCTGGGGCGTAGTCCTCGGCACCTTCGCGTGCATCTGCATCGTCTGGCAGCGCTCGGACGGGCAGACCCTGATCGACTTCGCGCTGGGTGTGATGACCTTCGCGTACGCCGGACTGATCGGCGTGTTCTTGACTGCCATGCTGACCAGCCGTGGTTCGGCTTTATCTGCGATCGTGTCGCTGCTGACCGGGTTTCTTATCATTTTTGCGATGAACAAACCGGCAATTGGATTGGTGTTGAGCTTCTTTGAAAAGCCAATCGAAGCAGGCTATCCAGTAATCAACCCTTCGATCTTGACAATTGATTGGATCGAGCAATCCGCCGATCAGTCTCTTCCCTTGGCACTTTGGTCAGGCGTCTGGGATTACGCGTTCGCGTGGAAGCTGACGATTGCTGCCGGGGTTTCAACGGTTATTTGCATGCTCGGCAGTCCTGATCTGAGACAGGACGGTGCGAAATGATCGTAGATCTGCGATCATTGCCCCGATGTCCAGCTCTTCGGCCGAACTGATCCAACGCATCGAGTCCAGAGACGCAACCGTCGCGGTGGTAGGTCTTGGATACGTGGGGCTTCCGTTGCTCGCCGTGGTAGCCGATGCAGGCTTCCGGGCCGTGGGTTTCGATGCCGATCCTGCGAAGATCGAGATGCTCAAGGCAGGGAAGACGTACTTACCTCATCTTCCGCCAAGCGTAGTGGACAGCATCGTGACAGCACGCGAGCGCATCACGCTCTCCGCAAATGCAGAGGTCCTTGGGGGCTCCGATGCTGTTCTCCTTTGTGTCCCAACTCCCCTCGACGAGAATCGCATCCCCGATCTGAACTACGTCGGGCAGGCCGCTCGGGATGTCGGCAAACACTGCGCTGGGCGATCCCCCGCCGAGTTGCTAGTTGTGCTCGAGTCTTCGACCTATCCCGGCACCACACGCGATATCGTGGCTTCCGCGGTGGCCGAGGAATCGAAGCATGAGACAGCGAAGGTTCTCTACGCATACTCACCAGAGCGCGAAGACCCGGGGAATCCTGATTTCACCACTCGCACCATCCCCAAGCTGGTCGGCGGTCTTGATGAGGCGTCAACCGACGCGGCC
>JBCDAP010000139.1:0-5554 GCA_039185335.1 Planctomycetota bacterium
GTCCGATCGGAATAAAGCGGAACCGGTGATCGGACTTGCCGTACTGGAAGTCGACGATGTTGCACCCGTCGCCGATACGTTCGAGAAGCGAGACCAGCGCCCCGGGATGTTCACCCATGCCGAAGGCGAAGTGCCGGCGGATACGAGTGCCGATGTGGCTTCTCCTCGCGATCTTCGGCAGCGTCATGAAATCGAGATTCGAACCCGACAGAATAGCCAGCGATCCGTCTCGATGATCGCAGGAATCATTGAGCAGTCCCGCAAGCCCGAGCGCTCCACTCGGCTCTGGCACCGCACGCAACACACGCCAGGCACACTCGATCGCCGCGCACACCTGGTCGTTCGTCACGGTAACCATCCGGTCAAGCAATTGAGTGCATAGCTGATACGTGTTTTTTCCCGCAATGCGGACGGCGCTCCCGTCGCAGAATGTGTCGACTTCGCCGATATCAACAGGTTCACCGTTTCTGATCGCGGCGGTCATGCTCGCCTGCCCTTCGGCCTCAACACCGATCAGTTCGATACCGGGCCAGTGTGCGCGCAAAACCGCGGCCACGCCTGCCGCGAGCCCGCCTCCTCCGACACACAAGTACACTCGCGCCGGCGGAGCCTTGAGCTGATGCACGATCTCGTCGCCGATCACGCCCTGCCCTGCAATCACTAGCGGGTCATCGAACGGGTGCACCCACGAACCGCCTGTTTTTTCGACAAGCAACTGGGCCGCAGCGGCGGCCTCATCGTACGAATCCCCGACGAGTTCCACTTCGACCCATTCACCTCCGAGTTCGCGGACACGGCCGACCTTGATCCGCGGCGTGTTCCTCGGCATGAAGATCGTCGCGCGAAGACCGAACCGAGCGGCCGCGATCGCGACACCCTGCGCATGATTCCCGGCTGAAGCCGCGACGATCGGACCGCTCTCGCCACGCTCATGCATCACCGCGATGCGATTTGTCGCTCCACGCCACTTGAACGAATTCACCCGTGATCGGTCTTCACGCTTGATCAGCGCTGTCCCGCCATTCGCGAGAGCGATCGCGTCGATCGGCGTGACCTCGTCGACAGTGGCGAGTCGAGGGCGTGCCAACATCGCTTCTCGAAAGATGGCTTCGGGCGTGATGTCCGTCGTGAGCGTGATCATGCCGCCGGCTCGATCCGCGAGGCGGTACAAACATCGACCATGCTGACCATCCGCACATCCAACATGCGCTTGATCTGTCGGGCAAGCGTCTGGGCGTTCCGAGTCCCGCGGATCGTCGCCCGGACCTGCATCTTGCCCTCGTGGCTTCGGGCTTCCAGTGCGACGACGTCGAATTCTCGACGACGAAGCACGCCAAGCATCCGGCATAAAGCCATCGAGTGGTCATCAATCTCCATGTGCACCACGGTTTCTGATTTCATCGCTGTTGCTTGAGCTGCCGCTGCATGAGACATCGTGAGTAACCTTTCAATCCAATCCCTGAATCAATACGAATCAACGCTTCTGGGCACCGGCGATCGCCGTTGTCCCTTGTTCCTCTTCCTGGTCCAGCATGTCGTGGTTCGCGGTATTGGGAGGTACCAATGGCCAGACATTTGCAAGACGATCGATCTTCGCGCGGAGCAGCACCGGGCCGTTATGTGCCAGGAATTCATCGATCGCGTCCTCGCACTCGCCTGCTTGCTCGATCACCATCGAGTGCAGCCCGAATACCTTGGCAAGATCTTCGAAGTCGGGGTTATCCGAAAGATCGATTTCACTTTCGCGCCCAGCGAAGAAGAGCTCCTGCCATTGCCGCACCATGCCGAGCGCCGAGTTGTCCAGCAACAGAATCTTCACGCCGATTCCGTAGCGGTTGAGTGTTGCCAGCTCCTGGATATTCATCATGATCGAACCATCGCCCGAAACGCAGATCACCTCCGCGTCAGGATGCGCGATCTTCACACCCATCGCCGCGGGAAGTCCGAAACCCATGGTTCCCAGCCCGCCCGAGGTCAGGTGTTGGCGAGGATGCCGGAACGACCAGTGCTGTGCCACCCACATCTGGTGTTGACCAACATCGCAACACACATAGTGATCATCCGCGACTCGACGCGACAGATCTCGCAGAAGCCGTGGTGCGTAGATCGAACCGAACGGCGCGTCGTATCGCTTTGGGAACTCTTCTTGCCATGATCGGATCTGCGCCCACCAAGCCGAAAGATCGCTCCCTGACTCGTACTGTCTGGACAACGCATCCATCGCAGGAGCCAGATCCGCACACACAGGAGCTTGAGCCCGCCTCAGCTTCCCGAGTTCCGCTGCATCGATATCGATGTGCACGATCGAGGCGTTCGGTGCGAATTCATCGAGCTTTCCGGTCACGCGATCATCAAAGCGCGCACCGATCGCAACGAGCAGGTCTGAGTTCTGTACGGCGAGATTCGCTGCTTTCGAGCCGTGCATCCCGAGCATGCCCAGGCAACGCGGGTCGTTCGAATCGAGCCCACCGAGACCCTGCAGCGTGTGCACCACAGGCATGTTTGTTGCCTCAGCAAGCCGTCGGAGCTCGGGCCAGGCGCCTGCGATCCGCACGCCACCACCTGTATAGATGATGGGTTGCTTCGCCTCTCGCATCGACTTGAGCGCCGACTCAACTTCATCATCCACAGCCTCGACCCTGATCACAGGTTGTTGTGAGATCGGCTCGAGCCCGCTGGCATTCGAAACCTGTATGTCCTTCGGAAAATCGATCAGCACCGGCCCGGGCCGCCCGCGCTCCGCGACGTCAAACGCTTCTCGTACCACGCGCGGGATCTCTTCGGCAGATCGGATCTGCCAAGAGTGTTTCACGATCGGCAGCGTGACACCGATCACGTCCGCTTCCTGGAACGCGTCCGTTCCGATCAAATGGCTTGCCACCTGTCCGGTGATCGCCACCATCGGGGCCGAGTCCATTTGTGCGTCGGCGATTGCAGTCACCAGATTCGTGGCACCGGGCCCGCTCGTTGCGATGCACACGCCCGCCTTGCCTGTCGCGCGGCCTTGCCCCTGTGCAGCAAAGCCGGCACCTTGTTCGTGCCGGCAGAGGTAGTGCTTGATCTCCGATTCCAACAATGCGTCGTACACAGGCATAATCGCGCCGCCCGGATATCCCCAGGCTTCGAGCACACCTTCCGCCTCCAAACATCGAATGAGCAAGAGTGCGCCGTTCATGACCCCGTCCCGATAGGTTCTTTGGGTGCGTCATCACGCAGCCACGCGAAGTGCTGGCGGAGTTCTTTGCCAACCTGCTCGATGAGCTGTTCACCGTCCTGCTTCTGCAAAGCCCGGTAGTTGGCAGCCCCAGATTCCCATTCCGAGATCCACTCCTTCGCGAACTGGCCCGAGCGGATCTCTTCGAGGATCTCTTTCATCCTCACTTTCGTCTCAGCGGTGATCACACGGGGTCCGCGAGTATGGTCGCCGTACTGCGCCGTGTCGCTCACGAACTTGTGCATCCGCTCGTAACCACCTCGATAGATCAGGTCGACAATCAGCTTCAACTCGTGCAAGCACTCGAAGTACGCAATCTCCGGCTGATACCCCGCCTCAACAAGCGTTTCGAAACCCGCGGTGATGAGCTCGGTGACCCCGCCGCACAGGACCGCCTGCTCACCGAACAGATCGGTCTCTGTCTCCTCATCGAAGGTCGTTTCGATCACGCCGGCACGCGTTCCACCGATCGAGTGCGCGTAAGCCAGAGCGTTTGTCTTTGCTTCGCCGGACTCGTCTTTGGCCACCGCGATCAAACAGGGAACACCGAATCCTTCTTCGTACTGTTCACGAACCAACCCGCCGGGTCCTTTCGGTGCGATCATGAACACGTCCAGATCTGCGCGGGGTTCGATCAGGCCGTAATGGATCGCCAGTCCGTAACTGAACACAAGGGCTGACCCCTGCTTCAAATTCGGCTCCACTTTCTCGCGGTAGCACCGCGCCTGCTCCATGTCAGGGATCAGCATGCACACGAGATCGGCCCCATCCACTGCCTCCTCAACATTCATGGGCGACCACCCCTCGCTCAACGCTTCGGACCAGCTCGCGCCGCCCTCACGAAGACCGAGTCGCACATCGACGCCCGAGTCACGCAGATTGAGCGCTTGCCCGCGCCCTTGGCTGCCGTATCCGACCACCGCGACGACCTTCCTATCAAGGGCGTTCGCATCAACATCGCTTTCTCTGTACATCGTTGTCATCTTGGTTCCTGTTCCATTTCGTTCTTTAGGCCATGGTGTTTTCTGTCAGATATGAACGCTCGCCGAGACTCGGCAAGGGTGAAGTTGTTGCTCCCTCCGAAGCGTTTCGAACGGTCTGCGCGTACTTCGCGAGCACGCCAGATGTTGCCTTGGGTTGCCAGCTGGGGACATCGCGCGAGGGAAGATCCGCATTGACATCGACCGTACGCGCTTTGATGTCGATCCTGATCTCATCACCGTCTTCGACCGCCCCGATCGGCCCGCCGGTTGCTGCTTCGGGAGTGACATGCCCGATCATCAAACCGTGCGTTGCGCCGCTGAAGCGGCCGTCCGTAATGAGGGTGACGGACTTACCGAGGCCCGCGCCAACCAATGCCGCGGTCACACCAAGCATCTCACGCATCCCGGGTCCGCCGACCGGCCCTTCGCCGCGGATGATGACTACATCGCCCGCGTTGATCTCATTCCGCTCCACAGCAGCGAATGCGTCCTCTTCGAACTCGAACACACGAGCGGGACCCGCAATCACTTCCGGCGCGTCCTTCGGCAGCTTCATCACGCAACCCTCTGGTGCGAGCGAGCCGCGCAGAATCGCCAGATGACCATACGAACGAACAGGATCGTCCACAGGGCGAATGACCTGCTGGCCCGCGGTTTCTTCCGCGGCTTGCGCGATCTCGTGCGTGGACCGTCCATCGATCGTTGGGAGATCGTGCAACGCACCAAGTTCGAGCAGACGCTGAAAGATCAAGGGGATCCCGCCCGCTTCTTCGAGGTCACCCGCTACATACTTCCCGCCCGGCTTCATGTCAGCGAGCACCGGCAACGCGGCGCTGATCCGGTCGATATCGTCGATCGAGAACCCAACGCCCGCTTCCCGCGCGATCGCGATCAGGTGCAAAACCGCGTTGGTTGATCCCCCGGTGAGAACCACCGCAGCCGCTGCATTCTCCAGCGCTTCACGCGTGATGATGTCCCGGGCCGCCAGGCCACGCTCCAATAAGCGCATCACCATCCGCCCTGTATCTCGTGCCGCACTGCGCTTCTCGTTTGCTACCGCCAGGATCCCATTGGTGACAGGGGCGATCCCCATCGCTGCGGCCGCAAGACTCATCGTGTTCGCTGTGAACTGACCACCACAAGCCCCCGCGCCGGGGCAGGCCGCGCACTCTGTCTCGCGAAGCTCTTCATCGGTGAGCGAGCCGCGAGCGTGCGCACCAACCGCCTCGAACACATCCTGGATCGTGATATCGGTCTGTTTGTACTGCCCGGGTTTGATCGACCCGCCATAGAACGCCAAGCTCGGCAGATCGAGCCTCGCCAGCGCCTGTGCCGTGCCGGCAACGGTCTTGTCGCA
>JBCDAP010000140.1:0-5554 GCA_039185335.1 Planctomycetota bacterium
CACCGAGGTGTACACCGGCCTTTCCGGCCCTGACGGAACCGCGGACTGGATCGAGATCACCAACTTCGGCAATACCAACGTTAACCTGAGCGGACTGTTCTACGATGATTCCTCTCTCGACATCACCGAGGGCGGGGATCTCTCGAGCTTCGATCTCGGTGCCGGCAACTCGGTGGTTGTGCTCGTCTCTGTCGCACCTGCCGAAGCCGCTGATGAGATCTTCTTGTTCAACCTGCTCTGGGGATCGGGCATCGATGTGATCGCGACCGATGGCGGCGGCCTGAGCCAGAACAGCGACACCGCGGCGCTTCTGGACGGATTGGGCAACGTCATCGACTCCGTCGTTTACGACGATAGCTTCGCTGGCGGACTGTCGACCATCGAGGTGAACAACGGCGTGCAGCGTGCTTCCGTTCTCGGGGAGAACAACGCCTTCGCTTCCGGTGCCTTCGTGAACGAAGACTTTGCCGGCCCCGGCGGCGAAATCCAGCTGATCGGTTCGCCCGGCCAGATCCCCACACCCGGTGCCTTCGCGCTGGTCGGCTTGGGTGGTCTTGCTGTTGCTCGTCGCCGCCGCGCCTGATCTGTATTGAGCCCTGCCTGATGTAAATACCAACGCCACTCCGCCTGATCGCGGAGTGGCGTCTTTGCCTTGAATCAGAATCCCAGCCCGGAGAACACCTCGATGATGCGATTCGCTCCTGTTGCCGCCTGCCTGATGCTCACAGCTGGTTCCGCTTCTGCCCAGTTGGTCCTCAACGAAGTCTTCCCCAATCCGAACGGGTCTTCGAACACCTTCGACGAGCGTGCCGAGTTCATCGAAATCTACGGTCCCGCGAATTACGACCTCACCGGCTACGCCATCGCGTTAGTCAAGGGCGGCTCCGATCTTGAGAACGGTAACCGCGTTCCGGACATTGACGAGGCGTACTCCCTTGATGGCTTCTCAACCTCGAGCGAAGGTTTGTTCACGGTCTTCAGCGGAGGAAGCGCGTTCTTCTTAACGGGCAACTTCGAGCCGAACCCGAACTACAACATCAACGAACCCATCTCCGGGACGAACAAACGATTCCTTGACGCGGCCACGTTCGCTGTGGTTCACATCATCTCGACCGACACCTCTGGCAAACTCGAGAACGATGACTCCTCCACTTTCATGCTTGTTCGCCAGCGTCCGTTGCACTCGATCGATGAGAACGGCGCCTCGGTCTACGAGCAAGGTTACTCATGGCGGAAGGACGGAAACCATGATGTCAATCAGGATTCCCGCCTTGACTTCGGAAACGAGACTCCGGTGAACGGGAACCCTGCCGCCTCCATGCTGGAGCCGGTGCAAGTGGTAGACGAGATTGCTTGGTCGCATAACGGAGGTCTTGAGTACAACACGCCGGGTCGTGGGGTTAATGAGAACGAGATTAATGACACGCCGGGCTTCAATCCGGATGCTGCGTCTCGCTTGTTCTACTTCGCGACCAACCCGTTGATCGGCAGCCGCCTGAACAACGAGGGCGACGTGCGTTCGACATCGCTCGCCGACGAGTCATGGATCTACGGCGAGTCGCTCCGCGAGCCGACAGGATTCCGGTACTTCTACTCCAACGCTCTGATCGATGGCACCGAACGCTCGTTCAAGTCCCCCACCGACCCGAACGGCCCGCTCTACTCTTGCATCGACGGAAACTGTATTCAAGATGTCAACGGAACATTGCTGTTCGACGATTACGATGCGACCGATTTTCCGATCTCGCCTGGACAGTTCAATGACGCCCCCGCAGGCCAGGCCTTGTTCTCAACGCCCGCCGGCATGCAGTTCCGGTTCGTGCGTGGTGACTTCAACTTCGATTATGTCGTCGACTGTGCGGACCGTGCGCTCCTGGAAGCCGCCTCTCAGGCTGGCCTGAACCTCGATGATCAGGAAACGTTCATCTCGAACAATAACACGCCGGACGAGAGCGATGATTTCTCTTACACCGGGTGGAGCCACCAGCTCGAAGGATTTAACGCGGTCCTTGCGATGATGCGTATGGACCTGAACGATGGTTCGCGCGGAGAATGGAATGACACCGTGGCTTCGGTGACAGCCAACGATTTGGCGGCCTTTGATGCGGAATTCTCAGGTCTGCAATGCGGAGTCCAGCCGTGCAACGAAATCGACGTTGCCCTGCCGTTCGGTGAGATCAACGATCAAGACATCACTGACTTCCTGGCCCTTATCGCGAACAACGATCTCACTAGCGATCTGGATGAAGATGGAGTTTCGACAATCTTCGACGTGCTTGTTGGCCAGAACCTCGCCGAAGATGGTTGCGGCGAGTAAGCGCCGAGCATCCCTCGATCTGAATCAAGACCATTTCCTTTTTACAAAAACGAGCCGCCCTCGCGGGAAGAGGAGCGGCTCGATCAGCGTGATCTCAAAGTGGCAAGCGATTAGCGCGAACGCCGGCGTCGTGCCATCACCAAAGCGCCTGTGGCAGCGAGAGGTAACGCCGCCCCGGGGGAAGGAATGCCCGATGCGTTCACCGTCAGTTCACCAAGCAGGACCGCGGAGTTGTCGGGCCCTTCGTTGATCAACGATATGCGTGTGATGAAATCGCCCGGAAGTGCGGCGATGTCGAGCGTGGTTTCTTCGAAGTCGAGGTTGGAAGCGGAGAAACTCGATTGAACGCCAAGGTTCGTCCAGATGAGGATCGTGGCGTCGGCATCAGCGAGCGTGGTTGACCCGCCGAACGAATTGATCGGGTTGCTTCCGGTGACGAGGCCTTCTGCGGTTCCGCGAGTCTGCAGAGTGACGGAAGTCACAAACGCCGACGGTTCGAACACGATGTCGGAACGACCTTCACCGATCACGCCGTACACTCTGTTGTTGGCGACCGGTGCGCCAAGGTTTGTAAAGCCCTGGCTCGAGAGCGGGTTCGAGGTTGCCGGCCCGGCTCCTCCAACATAAAGGGCGCCGATCTGGAAGAAGAGCACCTCGCCTTCGTTTGTCGAATTGGCAAAGAGTTCAGTCCCGTTGCTCTGCTGCCCGAAGGTTGTGAACTGATCGAGGCCGTTGAGGACAGAGGCATCGGGGGTTGCCGCTCCGATGGTGCCGCCTGATCCGAAGACGGTGGTAAAGAGCTGAGCCGACGTGGTCGCGGCGGTCCCCGCGAGCATGGCGATTGTGATTGCGGAACGAATCAAGAGGATCTTCCTTTCTTTGGAGTGAATAAGAAACAAGGGTTCAAAAACTGCTGGGCTTGTTCAGTGACGGCGACGTCTGATGGTCATGATGCCAACGAACGCTGCGAAGGCTGCTGAGCCAGGAGCCGGGATGACATCGAGGGCGACGGAATAGCCCGTGAAGTTCCCGCCGGTCTGTTGAATATTGATGGTGTAGATGCCCGGGCCGAGCGGTGCATCGAAGCCGACCCCGCCCTGGCGTTGATCACCACCGAGAAGCGGAAGAATATTGAAGCCCGGTGTCGGAGCGACAATGCGATCAAGGTGTTGGCCGCCAAGGAATTCGTTGATAGTGCCACCGCCTGGGATGACAGAGGTCGAACCTTCATCGATGTGGATGAAGCCCCGATTGCCGGTGCCGCCGGTGTTCAAGTCGGTGTATTCGAGGAGAAAGATCCCGGCCAGGGTTTGGCCCTGAGCAATCTCAAAGGTGAAGTAATCGCGCGTGTCACTTGGGCTGACCATCGATCCCAAAAACGTATTGGTGCCGAGTTGAAGATTGACCTGGGTCGGAGCTAGCGGGTCGCTCGAAGCATCGCCGCTGACGGCTTCGTCATAAGCAATGTGGGCATGCACACTGGATAGATCGCAAACAACAGCGCATACAGCAATCACGTTTTTCATATCAAACCTTTCTCTGACTTCCGGAATTCCCAATTCTTCATTGGGAACACATCACGCTTTCACTGTGAATGTCCGCGGCATCCATCAGTGTTGCGACAACTCGAAATTTTTCGGATCCAAAGCGAAGAGTTTTTTGAAGATCACTGCGTGCCTCAATGAAGTCCATTCCCAAACCGAACAGATTTCAAGGCTTAGGGCATCTCTTCATAAAGCAACCCAACAACCTTGGCTTCATCGAGCGTGGTGATTTCCAGCACGTGCAGGTTGCCGACACGCCCTTTGAACGTGCGGACATCTCTCGAACGCCGCTTATTGGGCTCGTAAGCGCCTGGTTCGTAAATCACTGCGACAATGGGCGTTGCATCCGATGTCTCCGCCAGCAGCACCTTGACACGCCTCCCGGGCTGATCGGTATACCCCCGGCGCGGGACTGAACGCCAACCAACAAGCGTGACATCCGTATCAAAGTTGGCCAGAATGGACGCCCCGAGGTGCTCTCTCGTGTACGCCAGAAACTTGTCCGGCGTATCGCAAACAATTTGCGGCTCGAGAGGGCTTGAAAGCCTGGCATAAAGTTCAGAAACCGTAAAGCCAATTGGTTCGGGCGCCAGATTCGATTGAATCAATCGAACAGATACAACGATCGTAAGGCAAGCAGCAATCGCGAGCAGAACCGATTGCTTGCCGATGGAAAAACGATTGGCTTTGCGTCCCGGCAAAGGAGGGGCAGAAACAGAAGACGGACCAAACATATCCGTAAGGCGAACCTCAACATCACGAAGATGGTCCACGTTGGAACGAAGCCTGGGATCAGCACTCAGCTGTTCTTCGAACTCCAGCCTCTCTTGAGACGACATCTCCTGATCGAGATAGGCGTTCACTTGGTCATCCTGATTGGGCTGCTTCGAGAAACTCATACCGAAGCCTCCAACGATTCAACACGGACCTTTTCAAGGAGCTGTTTGCGTGCACGAAAGACATGGCTTCTCGCGGTTGCTTCGGGGAGATCCAGGGCGGCACCGATTTCGGCATAGCTCAGGCCATAAGCTGAGCGCATCAGAAGGCAACTCCTCTGGCTGTCCTCGAGCCCGTTTACAGCATCGCGTAGTTTGGTATCCATGGCAGAGGGTGTCGATCCGGGTAAGGTCTCCTGCTGATCGATTCGCTGGTGAGAAGCAACCTTGCGTTCGCGTTTCTTTCTTCGACGATTCGACCTTGCTTGGTTCTTGGCAGTATTTCGGACTATGGCCGCCATCCATGCACGAAAGCTGGTTTCTGCGCGAAAGTCACCTAGACGTTTCATCGCAACGATGGCGGCCTGCTGCACAATGTCGTCCGCGTCAGTACGCCCGGCATGTGCTGCAGCGACCAGGCAAAGCCAACCAAAAGCCTGCTGGTAGAGCACGGCAAATCGCTCAACGGTGATCACACCGCTTTGGCCACTGCTCGACGGCTGAGAATGACAATCCATACAAATAAAGACTTCAGCAGGATCGGGGAGGCATCCTGCTCCAGAAAACTGTGCACGTCTACACTTGTATGTCCGCTCGAGCACACCCCGTTGCCATACTTAACAAGAAATGTGCCCTTGATCTCCTCACTGCCCATGTAGCAATGAGGAAAGCAAAAACTCTGATCCAAATGAGCGGTGACATCGAAGTGCAGACGAACCTCAAGCTCAAAAGCGGTGCGGGAGGGATTCGAACCCCCG
>JBCDAP010000141.1:0-5553 GCA_039185335.1 Planctomycetota bacterium
CGAGGAGGCCGCTCTGTCGATCGACTACCCCCTCAAAGACCAAAAATCGGACCAACCGGTGCGTTGTTACGTGCGTAAAAGCATCGGACTCACTCAGAATCTTCTCATCCACACCGATCGTCTGCGCGAGTTCTCCCAACTCTGGCACCGATTTCGAGCTCTCCAAAGAGATCGGCTCCCACAGACCGCCCCAGAGCCCGTCGAGCGGGCGTTGGCGAACCAAAGTGTTGCCAAGCCCATCTCGTATCACTGCCACCGAGATAAAAAGTTCTTTCTGTTTGGCCCGAGCCTTGGGCTGAGGAATCTCCTCCTGTGCCCCCGCAGTTCGGGCTCGACAGTGACGCTTCAACGGACATTGACCGCACCGCGGCCCGCGGGGTGTGCACACCGTCGCGCCCAATTCCATCAATCCCTCGTTGAACACACCAGGCTGCTTCGACACATCGACTAGCGTCTCAGCACGCTCCCAAGCCAAGTCCGAGGCTTCCTTGGATCCAGCCTGCAGCGCCTCTCCTTCAAGGCGGAGAGTGACTCGCTCAACATTCCCATCGACAATCGGTGCTCGAATGTTGTAAGCGATGCTCGCGATCGCCCCGGCTGTGTATCGCCCCACTCCCTTCAGTTCGAGCAACCGGTCAGGTTCGCTTGGAACCTCACCGCCGTGATCGGCCACGATCTGCTTCGCCGCCGCATGCAGATTCCGCGCTCGTCGGTAATAGCCCAGCCCGCTCCAAGACGCGAGCACGGCGTCCTCATCCGCTTCCGCAAGAGCCAACGCCGTCGGAAAGCGTTCCAGAAAAGGCTCGTACTTCTCCACAACTCGTGAGACCTGTGTCTGCTGCAACATCGCCTCAGCGACCAAGGCCTGGTAACCGTCTCGCACCTCCGTTCTCCAAGGCAGATCGCGAGCGTGAACCGTGAACCACGCCTCAAGTTCCTTAGCAATGCTCCGGTCCCGACTTCGGCTCATGGAAGCTCCGCGAGCACTCGCTCGACTTCTGCTTTGACCGATGGCCACCCGGCTCCTTCCTCCTTGCCGACCGTCATCCAAGATCCAGAGATCAGGAGATTGTTGACACCAGGGACCGAGAAGAGGGTGGCCGCGACCGGATCACTCGCCGCATCGTCCGCCTTGCGGAACGAGCGGATCGCTCCATCGAAGCCGGGATCGAGCCAACACTTGACGGCGTTGGGGTTGGGAGTGCTCTCGTACTTTGTAATCTTCTGCGACATGAGATGATGAGTGTAGCGGCACTATGCGTTACGCCGACCTCACTTATACTCCGCTGGCGGTCCCGTCCTCGCTCTCAGAAAGTCGCACCGGTGTTTGATCGTGTCTCGCAATTGACATCACGTTTCATCGAGTACCCCGTTTGGCAGGTGTTTGCTGAGCTCGCGGTGATCTGGGCGATTGTCTACGTCATTTTTCGCTTCGTCCGAGGCACCCGCGCCGCCGGAGCCCTCAAGGGAATCCTCCTTATCCTCCTCATCGCCTCGCTCTTTGTGAGGACACTTAACGAGTTCGACCTCCTCCCCCGCCTCGCCGAGCTGTATTCAACGTTCCTGGGGTTGGCAGCGGTTGTGCTGATCGTGACATTTCAGCCCGAACTGCGGCGTGCCTTTATCCGTCTGGGCGAAGCCAACTTCCTCTCAAGCCAAGTCGGGCAGACGCACGCCGTCGTTGATCCGATCGTCGAGGCGGCAACGTTCCTCGCAAAGAACAAGTTCGGTGCACTCATCGCGCTCGAACGCAACGTGGGCCTCCGAGAAGCAGCAGATACAGGCGTAAAGCTCAACGCCGACATCTCGGCATCGCTGCTGAACAATATCTTTTGGCCCAGTTCCCCCTTGCACGACATGGGTGTGCTCGTCCGCCGCGGACGAATCATCGCTGCCTCGGTGCCATTCCCGCTCGTGGAACCATGGGAGCTTCCGGACCAACGACTCGGCACAAGGCATCGAGCCGCCATGGGACTCGCACGGAACACCGATGCCCTGGTCGTGGTGGTTTCCGAAGAAACCGGAGCGATCTCGCTCGCGGAAGGACGCACGCTCACGCGTTGGCTGACGCCTGAGAATCTGCGAACCGAGCTGATTAAACGCCTGAGCACAACCAACGAAGAAGCGGCAACGATCATCGAAGATACCACCGGAAACGATCAATCAGACGCACTCGCCGACGCGCTCGATGACACAAACTCAGCCGAGGAGGATGCACGTGCGTGAGCGAATCGGAACATTTGCGCTCGTGACGCTCGTTTCCGTCGTGATCTGGCTGTATGCCGAAGCTGAGACACGCGACACGGTCGATCTCCCGGCTCGCGTGCAGTTCGTCAACAGCCAATCGTGGTGGGTGCGCGTCGCGGATGCGGACTGGGACCGCACACCAACCGTGGAAATGCAAGGCTCACGAGCGACTCTGTCAGTTGCACGAGATGTGCTGGCCCAGCCGCTGATCTTCACGCCGGGCGATGCCGGCGTGCCCACACGAGAAGGACGAATCACGGTCGAGCTAACCGATGTCCTCCGCGAACACCCAGATCTGAAGGCCACGAACGTATCGGTCACTTCGGTCCGCCCAACGACCGTGGAGCTTCAGATCGAAGAGTTCATCGAGATCGAACTGCCAGTGCAGGCCTCCTTGCCGAGCGTACGAACGATCGGCCCGATCGTGGTCGAGCCGCCATCGGTCCCCCTCCGCATCCGCACAGGTCTGGCAGAGCAACTCCCAGCAGGCGCAACACTCACCGCGATCGCCAACCTCGAGACGCTGCCGACCAGCGGCGAAGTCATCGCAGCGGGCGTGATCACGCTCGACGAAGCATTCTCGGGATCGGCTCAAATCGAATCGGATGACCGGGTCGTTGAGATCCGCTTCACGGTAGAAACACTCACGATCGAAGAGTCGGTCCGCGCGCCGGTGTGGGTCATGACGCCCTCGAACGAGGCACAGTCTGGCGAGTGGATCGTCACTTTGAATGAGACCGATCGCTTCCTCGCGGTACAAATCACGGGGCCTCAAGATCTGGTCAGGCGGTATCTCCCGGGAGGTACAGACGCCATCATCGGCGCGCTCACGCTGACAAGCAACGACCTCCAGGCAGGCCAAGGCGAAAAGAGAGTCACATTGATGACACGGAGCGGCTCGCCAATCCCGCCCGAGGTTGATGTCGAACTCACAGACGAATTCGTCGGATATGCCGCGGCTCGACGCGAGCCAGAGCCAAGCGAGTGATCAGCGACCGCCGAGCCCTGTCCGTTCACGGCGCGAGCGAAGGGACTCGGGTTCGTGCTCGAAGAACATGCGTCCAATGTCGATGCCAAACTCTTGGGCGAGCTGCTCCTCGATGCGGTAGCGCTCGTCCCGCGAAATCATCCCGGTCGTTGTTTGTGTCTGCATTTCGAGGCTGAGCAGGTAGCCGCTCCCACCGCCCCAGATCTGCTCATTCTCCACCGCGTCATAAATCTTTACGCGAGCGGCAGCCGTGGGAGAAATGGTCGCCGCGTTGCCCGAAATGGTGAACTGCTGCATATCCAAATAGATCACAACCTCGGCACCGAGTTCCCGACCCACGTCCACAATGCTGGTCATGCTCGAAGTCGAGTCGGCCTCAACAACACGACGTGCGGATCGAGATGTCACCAGATAATCTGACGGCAACAGCTTCGCACGAAGAATCGTTTCTTCAGCATTCCGTCCGATGATGTCGCTCAACGACCGACGCGGAAGAACGGTGCGGAGATCATCAATAAAAATGACCGCCGTCCGGTCTGGCGGAAGCTCGGTGACCGCGGGCTTCTTAGGCGGCCCCTCCACGAGGTAGGCGATGGGCGCCACAATGTTGCACGCGCCAAGGAACAATGCACTGAAAAAAAAGAGGGCAACAACGAGAACGGACAAAGGCTTGGTCATGAACTCCGGGCTTTCGCTATGGGCTCAATAGGGCATGGAGTTGAGTTCTTCGTGGTCATAAAAGAGCCACGAGATGCGATCGGCCATGCGGGTCTGGAGCACCGCCTCGATGTGCTCTTCGGAGAGCTCGCGTCGGGTGTGTGTGGTGTCCGGATAGCTCACACGGATCTCACGAAGAAAAGCAAAGTCGTCGGGGATCGATCCGTCGGCCTCAACAACTCCCACTCGCGCGGAAAAACGCCCGTCCCAGAGGTGCTGGTTGCCGGGCTCGTTGTGGCGGTATTCGAGGATCTCGACCAAGATCAGGCGATCGACCGTGAACTCTTCCGCCAGATCAGAAAAAGACATGGCAGGCCAGTTGGGAGTGGAATACTGGTATTCGAGCACGCGCGGCCCCGGAACCATCGCGGTCGCGCCAACCTCTTCTTCTGACAGACGACGTGTCAGGGCGTTCGTCATGACACGAACGATGCGCGGATGGTTCGCCTCGATGATGCGATCGGTCGAAACCAAAACGGCGTAGTCTCGCCCTTGAAGGCCCGTGTACTCCGCCTCGACCATGTGAGAACCTGTGCGGTCGTACGTGTCACCGGCGACCGCGGCAAGACCAGGAATCGCTTGCACGACGGTCAAGGCCGCCCCGGCGCCGAGGCCAGCGATCGCTCCGCACCCTGCCAGTCCGATCATTGGAATGATCAGTGCTGCGGCCCGAAGTGGTTTCAGACAGGAGAATTCCATGTCGCAACCTTATACGCCCAAGCGGCAAGAAGCAGCACAAATCCACCCCAGACCGCTTTCGGCCTCGCGAGACCCGACAAATCCTCCAACAGAGTGGATCCGGTCACAGCAATATGGGCCAGAGGCCAAATCAGGGCTGCTGCCAAGACCGCGAACAACGCCCCCATCGGCTGGGTCAAAAAAGAGGTGGCGAGATCCATATCAGCCGCATGAGAAAAAGCGGTCGTCATGCCGCAGGTCATGCAGGGCTTATCGAAGGCGGTCACCCAGCCGCAGGCCGGCATGCCCAACTGCTCATGGGTGCCGTGACCCTTCGAGTCCGGGTCTAAGAAAGCAGCTGTGGCGAGAACACCAAGAAGCCCCAGAGCGAAGATCGCGCTGCCAACACGCTCGTAAAGCCCCGCACGGCGAACAAGAACAGGCTGGATCGGAGGCGAAGACATGACTACCGCTCAATCGAAACGGAAGATGCCCTTGCGGTAGCCGTAGATATAAGCGACCACCGTGGTCAAGAGGAAGAACATTACACGAGCAAGGAAGATCTGGCCTTCAGGGCTCGCAGGATCGATGCCGGCGTACGAAACCGCCCAGGGATAGAGGAAGATGATCTCGACATCGAACACCAAAAAGGTCATGGCGATGATGTAGAAACGAACATTGAAACGCTTGCGGGCGGTGCCGACCGGGGTCATGCCCGATTCGTACGCAGTCGCTTTGCGTTCACCGCGGAGCACCGGACCGATGACGAGCGACAAGCCAACATTGGCGATCACAAAGGCGATCGCCATGCCCAGAAGCAGGAGCACAGGCAGGTAGAAGCCCAACTGGGTCGCGAGCGTCATGGAGGGGGTGATGAGCATGTTGAGATGATAATGGCTCAGGTGATGGAGTGACGAACCGGC
>JBCDAP010000142.1:0-5523 GCA_039185335.1 Planctomycetota bacterium
CCATTGGTTTTTCCTAGCGTTTCGACCACCGGGCGAGAAATGATCACCGCGCCGGCCTTCGTCTCGTGCAAAGCATCGATGTGCTTTGTATCGCGAACAAAGCTCAGATCGTGAGATTGAGCCTTTTCCAGGCCCTCGAGGCCGCTTAATACGATGTCGGCCGAACCGATCAGCTCTGCTCCGAGCTGATCAGCGACCGCACCGCTGCTCAATGAAGGACTGTCTACACTGCTCACTGCTCAGTTGCCGCCGCCAGCACGGAACTGGTTGTTCATAAAGGTGGCAACTTCATCAGTAATGTCGACTGCTCCATCAGCGAAGAGAACACGGGTGCTGGCGATGATGGCCTGCACCTGCTGCGAAGGAGCCTGGACGGGCACTTCGCGATCCGCGTCGTTGCTGATGACAATGTCAAAGCCTTCGCGTTCGGCATACGCAGAAGCCGCGGTCCGGATCTTGTTGAAAAACTCGATTTCGAACTGCTTGCGACGATTCTCGATCACCGCTTGGCTCACCTCTTGCTCCGCCCGGAGCTTGGCCTGTGCCAGGACGAGCTCCTCAGCTTTCTCTGGTGCAGCATCGGTTCCTTCGATCATCTTGAGTTCTTCGCTCAACGCTTGCACGCTCGTAAGCAGCTCTTTCACGCGTGACTCACGGCTCGTGATGTCTTCAACGAGTTCCCCTTCTCGGACGATTTTTTCGTCCAGCTGATTGAGAACGCCGCCTAAGCTGAGCACCGCCACCGCTGTTGGACGAGCCACTGCAGTAGCCTGAGCGTCCGCAGGAGCTGATGCAGAGTGCCAGAGGCCCGCAGCCGCGGTGCCGATCGCCACCACCAAAGACCAACGCCAGAATGTGCCAGTGTTCATTTGTCTTTCTTCCTTAATGTGAGGCGAGACGGTGAGCCTACATGAGCTTCTACATCCCAATGATAGCGAAGTCAGTGGTCACTAGCGAACCGCCAGTTCTGCAGAAATACAATTCACTCTAATCTATTGCCAGATAAGCAGATAGGCTGCAAAGTAGCAGCCTCATCAATGCGAATCAACCGCCGAACCAATCGTTGGCGGATTTCGGGGTCAGAAAGGCAATTCGATGGAAAAAGTGAAGAGCTGATCTTCGTCCGTGTCCTGATCGATGACCGGTGTTGCGAAGTCGAAGGCCAGCGGAGCCCTCCCGAACTGAGGGAGGTACAGGCGGACGCCGGCACCGATCGAGACCCGGTAGTCATCGAAGCCGATGTCGTTAGTCAGTGTTCCTGAGTCAACGAAGACCACGAAATCGATCAGATCAGAAAAGAGCGGACGCTGGAGCTGAGCACCAAGGAAGAAGGACCATGAACCGCCAACTTTTTCCTCGGTCGCATCGCCGCTCACGCGGTTGCCGACGGGGCCGATCCCGCGAAAGTCGAAACCTCGGAAGCTGCGACCACCGAGATAGAACCGTTCAAAGATCGGCAACTCATCGCCGTCAGGAACCCAGCCAGCGCGTGCATTGAGGCGGAGGGTTGTGGTCCGACCAAGTTCGTCTTCGATGAGGGCTAGGAACACGGTGTGCTCGGCCTCGATGCGGGTAAATGTGTAATCGCCGCCGAGTGCACCGGCTTGGGTAATGCCGAGTTCTGTGCGCGAGCCGGAGGTGGGTTTGAAGAGATTGTCGACCGTGGTCCTCGTCAACTGGAAGCCAACTGAGGTCAGCGTGCTCTCGCCTTCGACCTCTGCGATGTCGGCAAGCGGATCGGAGTTGTCGTCGTCGATGTCGATCTGCTGGCCCGCAAAGAGCACTTCACCGCGCCATCGCGTCCCGAAAGCGCGTCCGAGGCCAACCCGCCCGCCAAGGCGCGATTCATCGTAGTTGTCGAAATCGCGCTCGCGGAAGAAGCCTGCGAACGAGATGCTCCAGTCGGTCTCGAAGAGCGATGGTTCGGTCAGGCTAAACGAATAGGTCGAAACCTCGGTACCAGGCGCGAGGAGAAGGTCGAATCGCTGCCCCGCGCCTCGGAAGGCACGCCCTCGGACCAGTTCGCCAACGGAGTCGGGGGTATCGAAGAGATCAAAGTTGTCTTGCGTGAGCTGGATCTGCCCGACTAGACCCGAGTCGGAGTTGACACTGGCACCGAACGAGAGTGCGCCGGTGTTCGTCTCGCGCACTTCGATCAGAATGTCGCGATAGCCGGGACGGTTCGGATCCTCGTCTTGGACGGTGATGCGTGTGCCGCGGGGATCGAAGATCCGAGAGTTCTGGAGATTCCGCTCGGTCTCTTCGAACCTCGAGGTATTGAGCACACGGTCTGGCTCGACATCAATGAGTCGGCGAACCACTTTGCTCTGGGTCAACTCATTGCCGATGACAATGATCCGACCCACCCGATCTGGAACGAGTTCCCGTTCCGGGTCATTTTCGAGCACCGAGACGAGGAGATCGATCTCACTCGAATCTTCGCTGATACGGAGCGTCTGCCCGTTGACCGAGACGTCGACATAGCCCATCTGCTGGTACGCGTCTTTCACAACCTCGATCGAGTCATCGATCAGAGTCGCCTCAACGACCGCTCCACGCTTGAGCGGCATCAAGCCGCGGATCTGATCGGGAGACATGACGGTCAGGCCACCATCCTCTTCATCGAGGCCCGATTGCGATTCGAGCACAATGATGTCGCGAACCGTGTATTGCGGCCCTTCCTCGATCAGGAAGGTCACGATCACCTCTTTCCCATCAGGGGAAATCGTGAGGCGACGGCTGACACGGGCAGAAAGAAAACCCTGATTTTCGTAGAACAGACGGATCGCTGCAACATCGCGAGTCACGACCTCGTCATCGATCGCGCCCTTCTGGAAGATGCCCGCTTTTCTGACATTGACCTGACCCTGGATACGGCGTGCCGAGAACGAGACGTTGCCCTCGAAGCGGATATCGGTGACACGTACCCGCTCACCCTCGCGCACACGGAGAATGACCACGCCGGACTGCTCGAGTTCGCTCTCGTCAACCTCAACGTTCACTTGGTAATAGCCGGCCTCGCGGTAGAGCTCTTCAACCGCATTCGAAGCCTGCTTGACGCGAAAATCATCGATCGGGGTGCCTGAGATCAGGGCGATGTTTTCGCCGACGACAACCGCAATGTCCTGGTCGCTGATCTCGCGGTTTCCAACGACAACGACGTCTCGCACGATTGGGGCCTCATCAACAACGTAGATGATGATCACGCCGCCGCGCCCGCCGTCGATGGGCTCCACCTGTGCCGACAATCCGCGGAATTCGCCGAGACGTTCGAGACGTCGTAGATCGCCTCGAACAACGCCCCAGTCGAGCGGGCGTCCAACGACAGTGCGGAGCTGGTTCCGCGTGTAGAGCTCATCAACGCGTTCGAGTCCTTCGAACACGATCTCGATGACCGCGGGTCCCTCGAATGGTTCGTCGAGCGCATCAGCCGCGTCTTGCGCAAGAACACTCGGCGCGATGCAGAGTGGGGCTGTTGCTACTGCTGCCGCCAGAATTGTTGAGGCCAATCTTCGCATCCGCGTTCACTCCGAATCTGTGGAGATCGAAGGACCAGCGTACCGATGCTGACTTATCCCCACAACGCACACAATCGGTCGCACCAAAACAGCGAGCGCTTGCGAACATGTGGCGGCCTACGTAACTTTGTACTTCTCGACCAAGTCGTCGAGAATGCCCTGCAAGGGCCTCAAAGATGAGGCCCATACACGTTGAATCTTGCCCGAGGCAATCGTGGTCATGGTTGATCGCGGCCACCGGGCACCTCGGAAATGTTCAGGATGAGCAAATCCGAGTTCAGTTGTCTTTGCGCGAATTACGCATCAAGGATGCTGCTATGGCCTTCCGCATCGCTTCTCGAATCCGCCGCATGATCATGATTTTCCTCGCGATCGCGTGTGTGATCGCTGGTTTCGCGATGCAATTTGCGGAGAATTCACCGATCGATATCCGCCGAGCAGAGACGCATGAGTTGCTTATGCTCTTGGGCCTGCTGGTGTTACCGCTTTCGACGATCGTTGCCGACCGGATGCTGATCCGAGCCAAGCAGCGGACCGCGTCTGCTTAATGATTTCATCATGTTCTGGCTGACGTCTGACGCCTCGCAGCAAATTCTTCGGCGTCTTTCGCGGATCTTTCGACAATACGATCAAGGCTGGCTTCGTCCATCCAAGGCAATGCCTCGATCTTTCGCTTCAAGTTCTCAGGGAATTCCCTTCCCTCGCGTTCGTGGCGCGGCCTGCTCTTCCAGTAACGATGCATCCACAAGTATTGTTCTGGCGATAAGCGAACCATGCCTTCGATAGCCCGGCGGTAACGCGCAGTGATGTAGTAAATCGGGTCAGGCTGTCTCTCCCAGTCATCGGGGCCGAAGAAATCGACGGTGTCAATGGTGTACCGGAAGTACGGCCCCGAGCCATCGGTTTGACCAACGCGGCGTGCGTGCCCGCAGGCGATGTGAGCTCCATGCCGCATCGCGAGAAGCGCGATCGATTTGTAGGCGGAACTGAGACGTCCAAAGAAAGGGACAAAGAGGCCGCGATCTCCGGCGTTCTGGTCCGCAACAAACGCGATCGGCTCCCCCTTCTCCATCAACCCGGGAAGTACATCGCTCGCTCCGAACTTATCGATCAGCTGGATCCCGTGGCGCGCCCGCTCCCGGACTACCCAATTGTTAACCGGCTTCATGTCGAGAGGACGATAAAGCGCGTGCATCGGATACCCAAGCATCGCCATGACTTGCCCGAGCAGCTCCCAGTTGCCGCAGTGTCCGCCGATCAGGATCAAAGGGCGCTTGGCGTCCATGAGATCGGTGACTCGTGTGTAATCCTTGAGCGTGATGTATTGCGGCCAGTTCTCAGCTGTCAGCAGTGTTGGAACGACCGCCATCTCGGCGGCAAGGCCGAAGAGGTGGCGGTACGCCTCGAGAGCAAGCCAGCGTCTGCGTGTCGCGGGGATCTCTGGGAAAGACCACGCGATGTTGCTGATCGCCCGCTCAAGGCGTGATTGATTGAATTTCGCGCCGCCGAAGGAGCCTCCTGCGCGCCTCATGGCGTGCGCGGCGCGTTCGACCCCGGCGAGTTCGCCGCAGGCGATCGCGGTGCGCAACCCGGCATAGGCCAGAGGATGCGTCCAGGTCGGGAGCTTGAGCTTCTTCTTTCGAGCCACGCCTGAAATCAGCGAGCGTCGCGGACCCGGAGGCCTGTGAGCGAGTACAAACGGTTCTCGTTGAGCACGGGCAGCGAACGCGCTGTTGCCTGCTGGAGCAACTCGTCGTACTTCTGTGCTTGAGCACGCTCTTCGAGATACGCCTGAAGGAGTTCGATGGGAGCCGACGCATCAGGCTGAGGACGAACGGAAGGCTTGCGTCCGAGGACGACGAAATCGGTATCGCCCGAGAGATCATCGACGACCTCTCCGCCCCACTCTGTGATGATAGCCGCGATCTCGCGTGCCTCGGCGGGTGTCCAGAGCTGATCAGAGTTGGTGTCGAAGGTGCCGAAGACCACGAAGCGGTAGACCTTC
>JBCDAP010000143.1:0-5510 GCA_039185335.1 Planctomycetota bacterium
CTGGTGTTTCACCGCCTCACGGTCTGTTTCAATAAGTGTGCCTGCCGCGAAGATCCCGGCCGCTGCGACCACGCCCGCTACAATCGCAAAACCACTCCACTGCTTTCCAGCCGAATAGGCCATTCGCCAGAAGATCAGACCACAGATCAGGGCGATCGCCGCACCAAACATGGGCTGAACGAGCACCAAGAACTCGAGAATCGGAGTGCCTGGAAGGTCTGGGACGGTCTGGATCGCTTGGGCGAATGTCGGGGGAGGTATGAGCATCGCAAGAACATTCGAGCAGAAACCCCCACGGTTCCGATGTCTTTGGTGGTGATCCTGCGCTCTGGAGCTTGTGCATGTCCGCGATCGATCAATCAGTCCCTACCCCGTCCAAAGCCGGTTCGGTTCCGACCTCGATACTCACAAGGAATCTGCAGGCTCTCGCTGCCCGATCACCTCGCACGACGGATCGCCTTGCGCAGGCCATCCCGGCCGACATCGAGCTGATTGAGACCCGCCAGGACGCGCTTTCGGCGGTCTACCAGGGTCGAACGCTCGCTTCGAGGCGAAAGCCTCTCGACGAAGCCGAGCGTCTCGCTGAGAGCTTCGATCTGAAGAAAGCGGGTGCCGTCGTCATTATGGGGTTTGGGCTCGGTCATCATGCTCGCGCCATTGCAGAAAGAGTCGAGAAGCAAGCCGCGGTCATCATTTTCGAACCCGACGAATCGCTCTTACGACGTGTGCTCGAAGAGTTCGACCATTCTGACTGGCTCAATCGCCCGAACGTGCGCGTTTTTACCGATTCGGACAACGCCGGCTCTATGCATGGTGCACTCAAAGACCTTGAAGCCTGGATCTCGGTTGGCGTTGAATTCGTTAATCATCCCCCCTCGGCCGATCGCCTAGCGCCGAACACGAAGCACTTCACAGATGAATTCCTTCGTGTGGTGAGCGCCCTGCGCACCACGATTGTCACCGTGATGATGCAATCGGATGTCACCATCCGAAACACACTGATGAACGTCGAGCACCAGCTCACGAGACCCGGGATTGCTGAACTCAAGGACCTCTTCAAAGGGCGTCCCGCGGTCGTTGTTTCTGCCGGCCCGTCGTTGCGCCGCAATATGCACCTGCTGAAGGAGCCCGGAATCCGCGACCGCGTGGCGATCATCGCGGTGCAGACGGTGCTCAAACCGCTCCTTGAAGCTGGCATCAAACCCCATTTCGTCACGGCGCTTGATTATCACGAAGTCTCCAAACGATTTTACGAAGGCCTTACCGTTCAAGATGTCGAGGGTGTTCAACTGATCGCCGAGTCTAAGGCGAATGCCGCGATCCTTGATACCTTTCCTGGCGAGAAACGGGTTTCCGGCGATGACTTCTTTGAGCAGTTGATTGGTGAGGAGCTGGCGCCCGCGAACGACAAGATCACGCCGGGAGCAACCGTCGCTCACCTTGCGTATTACCTCGCTCGCTACCTCGGGTGTGACCCTGTCGCGCTGATCGGCCAAGACCTCGCTTTCACCGACGGGCAGTACTACGCCAAGCACGCTTCGATCCATGACGTTTGGGCTGGTGAACTTTCGGCGTTCAACACGCTTGAGATGATGGAGTGGCAGCGGATTGCTCGGATGCGTGGCAATCTGCACCGGGTGACCGATACGCTGGGACGGCCGGTCTTCACCGATGATCAGATGGCGACCTATCTCGCGCAATTCGAACGCGACTTCTTGCGCGATGAAGAAAACGGTTTGACTACAGTTGACGCGACCCAGGGCGGCGTCAAGAAAGCCCACACAGAGTTGCAATCTCTGAGCGATTTTCTCATGCCTTACTATGAGATCGACCCGCTCCCCGAGATCCCATCCGCGGCACCGCTCGCCCGCGCGAGCGAATCGATCGATGCGTCGCAAGAACGCCTGAAACTCGTCAGGCGTGATGTGCGCACGATCTCTCGGCGTGCGGGCGAGACCGCAGATCTGCTCCGGAAGGTCAAACGAGATCAGAAAGATTTGAAAAAAGCCAACCGCCTGATTGATCAGGTCAACGCGCTGCGGGATGAGGTTCGAGAACTCCAACCAGCCTACGAGCTTGTTCATCGCATTAATCAGCTCGGATCATTTAAGCGTTTCAAATCCGATCGCGATCTTGCGATCGATCTGATCGAGCAGGATCTCGACGAACTCGCTGAGCAAGCGAGACGGATCGATCGCGATATCCAGAATGTGAACTGGATCGGCGAAGCGGCCGATCATCTGGATCGCCTGCTCGAAGCCGCGGGCGATGCTCTCTCAGGTGGCGAAAAACTCACGCGTGATCAACTTGAGAACCCCAGTGTCACAGAAGAGCGCTCGACCATAAGAGTGCCCGCGTTGATTCCGATCCGCACTGTCAACGGGGTTGGAGCACCAACCGATCTTTCTTTTGAGATTGAAAGCAGCCCTGCAATACTGCGCACACTCGAAGCGCTCGAGGCATCGAATCGCGTGTCTCGAGTCATCATCCTGGCTGCGAACGCGGCTCTCGCGGAGCACGCCCAATCCATCCTGCAGAATCATCGCTTTGCTGGAATCGAGGTCTCTGTCCAGCTGCAACTCTTTGATGAACAAGTCGCGAAGCGGAGTGCGGTCGCTCGTGCCTTCGCGCCATCGTCATGGAGGGCTGGTCTCGCGCACCACACAGTATGGGATGAGCTGATCGAACCGGTCGCAATGCTCGGATCGGTCGAGCGTCTTGGGCTCGACTCCGTCCTGATTGTTGGCTTTGATTGGTGCTCGATCGACCCGGATCTCACGCGTGAGCTTGTTGATCGGCACACCGAAGCACCAGAGTCTGTCCGACTGGCATTCTCGCCCACGGCTCCCGGTCTCGCACCGCTGGTGTGCAATCGGGCGACATTGGCAGATCTGGCAACCGCCGCAAAGGCCGACTTGCCGTTCGCATCGATCGCAGGCTTGCTTGGATACCTCCCTGCGCGTCCAACACACGACCCTTTGACCAAGCAAGGCTGTGTCCAGCCGAGCATCTCGCAGCGTGATCTCGGTGTTCGCGCGATCGCGAGATCCGCGGATGCGCCGGTGTGGTTCGATGCACAGCACGCCCCAACCCACGTCACGGTGGAAGCCACGACCGACCAACCGCTTGGCGGGCGTCTCAGCGAGCTGCTCCGTCAACCAAACGGTATCCCTGGTGAATCCATGTCAGCCGATCGGCTTGGTCAGACTTTGAGTGCTCTTGTGCCGGCATCTCGGGATCTTGTCCTAACGATCAGTGGACTCGGAGATAGCACGGCGCACCCTGACCTGCCTCAGCTCATCCGAACCGCTCGTCAGAGCGGTGTGCGCGCTATCCGAGTCAGAACGGCTCTCGCAACAGACGATGCGCTCTTCGCGATCCTCGCGGAGAAGCCCGACATCGTCTCGATCGATTTGCACGCAGATAGCCCCATGACGTACGACCTGATGCACGGGTCGAACATTCATGATGGCGTCATTTCACGAATCGAAAGCCTCTTGGAATCCCGCGACATCATCCAAGGAAGACCCGATATGTGGATCGTTCCGCACCTGTTGCGTTGCGATGATACCTACGAGGATGTCGAAGCATTCTTCGATCGTTGGCTGATGATTTGCGGCTCGGCGGTGATCGATCAACTGCCCTATCCAGAACCCGGATCCCGAATCGAACCTCTCGGCAAACCAAAGCTCACTACCCTCCGTGATGCTTCATCGCACATGATGATTCTTGTTGATGGTTCTGTGCCCGCTGATCACCGCACACGCACACCGGTTGCCAATGTGAATGAGCAGGAACCGCTCCAGGTCTGGTCTGATCTGATGAGCGTTCGACGTCAAGCCTTCGAGTCCGATGGTATTGATGCTCCCGAACTCTGGACGGGATGGTCATGAGCGCGCTTGGCATTATCCTCGGACGTCACGGATCAAAAGGGCTCGCACACAAGAATGTTGCACCCGTCGGTGGCAAGCCTTGTGTCGCTTGGACCATCGAAGCCGCCCTGGCCAGCGAATCGCTCGATCACACGGTGGTCTCAACCGACCCGGGGCCGATTACTGACGTGGCTTCTTCGTACTCGGTGCCGGTTTTGGAACGGCCGGCCGCCCTCGCTAGTGATCATGCAACAGTTGACGATGCCGCTCGCCATGCTTTGCAGGCCCTCGATGAAGATCCGGTCTTGGCCGGGATCGATTCCATCGTCTTGTTGTACGCAAACGTTCCTGTTCGACCCGCCGGGCTTATCGATCGATCAATCGGTGTGCTTCTGGACACCGGGTGCGACTCGGTCCAAAGCTACAAGCCGGCGGGGAAGCACCACCCCTGGTGGACAGCGGTGGTTTCCGAATCTGATGCGTCGGTCCGCGCATTCGACCATGGTGAGCTGAATCACGGAACATATCGCAGACAAGACCTACCACCGGCTCATATTCCGGATGGCGGCGTAATCGCCTTAACACGAAACGCTCTGACAAAAAGTATCAAAGGAGTTACAGACGGACCACACGCGTTCTTCGGGCTCGATCGACGTGGTGTGCTCACAGGCGAAGGAGAAGTCATCGACATCGATTCAGAGATCGACCTTCTGGTCGCGGACGCGATTCTCTCTCGGCAGCCGGCAACAACAGCATGAGAATCGGAGCAAATACCATCGACCAACGATCGCCCTGCTTCGTGATCGCTGAGATCGGAGTGAATCACGACGGCGATGGCGACCGTTGCATCGAACTCATCGAAGCTGCGGCTACGGCCGGGGCTGACGCGGTCAAGCTGCAGCTCTTTCGTGCCGAGCTGCTGCTTTCAAAGGCGGCACGCCTCGCTGAATACCAGCGCGATGCGGGCGAAACAGATCCATTCGCCATGCTCCAGCGGCTCGAGCTGAACGAAGAGGCAATGCAATCGGCGATCGAACGATCTCATGCACTCGGACTCTCAGCCATCGCTTCGATATTCTCGCTCGAATCGGTCGACACAGCCGAGAGACTGGGGTTCAACGCTTACAAAACCGCAAGTCCGGACATCGTGAACAGGCCTTTGCTCGAAGCACTCATGGCGACAGGCAAGCCGATGATCGTTTCGACCGGCACAGCAAGCATCGAGGAAATCCGAGAGTCATCCTCTTGGATCGTATCAGCAGATGCTGTTTATCTGCACTGCGTGTCGGCGTACCCCACTCCTGACAACGAGGCATCGCTCCAAGCGATGTCAGCCGTCAAGGATGCTTCAGGACGCAATGTAGTGGGCTACTCTGATCACACAACCTCCGAATTCACGGGCGCGGTCGCGGCCGGAGCTGGCGCGAAGGTTCTTGAGAAGCATCTTTCGTACAATCGATCCGCACCAGGACCAGATCATGCCGCCTCGCTCGATCCGGACGGGCTTGCAAGGTATATCTCGAACGTGCGGATCGCAGAATCTATGCTGGGTGATGCAGACAAGACATGCCGAGCGATAGAAGGTGAAGTCCGATCGGCATCCCGCCAATCGATCGTGGCAGCCAGACAACTGCCACC
>JBCDAP010000144.1:0-5509 GCA_039185335.1 Planctomycetota bacterium
AAGCTAAGCTGACAAGCTCGATCGTCCGAGTGTGCATCAAGCTCTCGGCCTCGTACATGTCCACCGTTTCGTCCATTGTCGGAAGGAAGATGCTTTCTGCCCACCGGAGGTTCTGGAGCGCGTGCATCTCCTTCTCGAAGTCATCGGCTTCGATGGCTTCAAGAAGTTCTCCTGCAGACTCAATGATCAGATCGAGTTGCGGATCGAGTATCTCGAACCTCTGATTGATTTGCTCCGAGTTTTTTCCCCTCAGCTCGAATGTTCCATCTCGATTTTTTAAAGCATGATGCGCTTTGACGAACCTATCAAGGTCTTCTTGGATCATACGAATCGCGTCTTTTTCTGTCTCAATGTCACGCATCTCGTGCGCGGCAGCGATCCGTTCGGCGTCTTTGGTCACCTTCTGGGAGAGCATCCTTTGAGCCCCGGCGAGGTTGACCAATCTTCCGTCATATGAGAGTCCCAACGTGGTCAGGTGCTCTGCAAAGAATGTCATAACGACCAGCGAAGCGAGCACTGAAAGCGCTGCGATGTATCGCATGCGTAGACCACGTATAGCTTTCGATTCTTCGGTCATCGCTGTCTGCTCACGATTGCCTGCGCACCAAAAAACCCACACGAATCCTATCGGCCCCCGTCAATAGGGAATTGACGGAACTTGTAAGCCCGGGACATCACGAAGCACTTCCGGCGACATATCCTCAATATCCCTACAATTACGCCCCCCTAATCAGGAGCCCGTCTTGACCACCACAGCCCCACCGCAGACCGCGCACTTCACTGTGCTTCCCGCTTCGACCAATCAGGCCCATGGCATTGCCGACTACGCGATTGCCTTTCTTAAAAGAGAACTCGGCTCGGGTCCGGACCAATCCGTCTTGGATCGCACCGAGCTGTTTCACGCCGACTCTGTCTTTTGCGGCTTATCGGCCCTCGCGCTCAAGACCAACGCCCCCACTGTTCTCCGCGAGGAAGCGTTGACCTATCCCGCGTTGCCCGGTGAAGCAGGCGCAACGGTCTTCGGTTCAGCCGATCGGCTCAAATCTGAGAAGGCGATCGCTGCGAACTCCGCAGCAGTGCGCGAATGGGATTCCAACGGCACCAACTTCGGATACAACCCCGACCTCGGTCACACCGCGGGAGAGTTCGGTCATAACGACTTCTACCCGGTTGCGGTGGCTGCTTGCCAAGAACTCGGATTTGATGGCCACACCGCTCTTCTTGCGATGGTCTGCCATGACGAGATCCGTGGTCGCCTCGCTGAGGTTTTTTCGCTCAAGACTTACAAAATCGACCATGTTGTCCACGGTGCTATTGCTTCGGCTGCTGTTTACGGTGCGCTGCACGCGATCGTGGGTAAGGCCACAGCGGATCAGATCGAGTCCGCTATTGGAATGACCGTCGCTCACTCCATTCCCTGGCGAGCGATCCGTGCTGGTAAGCAGCTCTCCGACTCGAAGGGATCTTCTGCCGCAATCTCAACCGAAGCAGCCATCGTCCATATGAAACGATCCATGCGAGGTTTCCGCGGCCCGCGGGACATCTTCCGTAACCCCGAAGCGATCTTCCGTTTCTTCGAGCCTACTACGAGCGGTGACCAGCGCTGGACTGAGCTGGCCGACGCTCCCTTCGACCTGCACCTCGCTCACTCCGGCGAAGACTTTGCTGTCATGGGCATGCACTTCAAGCTGGGGTTGTATGAGCACCAGTCGGCCGGTGCCCTCCAGGGGGCGATCAACCTGATGGCCACCAACACCGGGATTGCGCAGAACCTCGACTCGATCGAGCGCATCGAGATCCTGGCCTATGAGCCCGCCTTTGGCATTATTGGCAACCCCGCCAAGATGGACCCTCAGACGCGCCAATCCGCCGACCACTCTATGGCATACATCGTCTCCACGCTGATCCGCAAGGCAAGCGAGCTTGCAGCAAGTGCTGAACTCCCCACCGCCGGCGGGGCTCACGATGAACTCTGGAAGGCCGCCTTCCTCTCACCTTTCGATTATCACAACGACGCTATCTTCAACGACACGACCCGCCAGCTCATGTCCAAGATCGTCTTCACACACGGCGGTCCCGACTATGACGCGAAGTACCCTGACGGTATCCCCACCTCCATCAAGATCACTGCTGGGGGCGAGGTCTTCGACTCGGGCTTCATCATGTATCCCGCGGGCCACGCCCGCAATACAACAGCCGACCTCCACGATATTCTCAACAACAAATTCGCCATCATGGCTGACATCTCGGGCCTCAACCCAGAAAGCGCCCGGGCCCAACTCACCGGCTTGACTTCAATGTCTGCCGAAGATGTCAAGGATCTCTACAACCTCTCCTACACGACGCAGGAAGGCTACGAGTAAGCTGTCGTCAGTATGCCAGCACTCGCACCACTCATCATCTCTGCCCCGTTCGGCAACTACATTCAGCCAACCGGCACCACGCCGACGCTCGGTACGTTTACCATGGCGCGCCGGCGCGGTCGCCTATGGCGGACTATCCGTACCGTTCGATATGACCCTTTTTCGAAAGCTTGGATCAACAAGATCGGGCTCCGTAACCCCGGCATTGCTTCCGTCGAAAGCAAGCCCGACAATGCCGATCTTCACGACAAAGTCATCTCGATCCACGGCTTCAACGAAAACGAATGGGCCGAGCTCGTTCACCGTGCTGCTGCGCTGGCCCCGCTCGCCATCGAGCTCAATATCTCTTGCCCCAACGTGGGCGAACTCTCTTGGCCGCCCGACCTCTTCGAGCGTGCCGTCTCCACCGGCGTGCGCGCCATCGTGAAAATCCCGCCCGTCCGGTTCCGTCCCATGGTCGAAGCCGCGCTGAACGCCGGCGTTCGAACGCTCCATTGCTGCAACACACTGCCAGTCCCTGCAGGAGGCATGTCCGGCAAGCCGCTGAAGCCCGTTGCTCTCGAATGCATCAACCATATCCGCTCACACCACGACACCGACAATCTCATCATCGTTGGAGGTGGTGGCATCACCACACCCGCCGACATTGACGACTACGCCAATGCCGGCGCCAATCACTTCGCGATCGCGACCAAATGTTTCAACCCCATTTTGCTTGTCTCGCACGCCTCGCTCAAACCGCTCATTGAGCACGCCGCTCGCAAAGCGATCAACGCGGAGTAACACCATGCGAGTGCTTATGTCCGTTTTCGGATCAGGCGGCGACCTCAATCCCTTTCTTGCGATCGCAAAAGAGCTTGGCAAACGTGGACATGCCTGCCGGATGCTTGTCAATCCGCAATCGGTTGACTTTGTGCGCCGATCGGGTGTTGATGGGATTGGCGTAGGCAATCCATATAACCCTGCCTCATGGAAAAACGATGCGAAGGGGTGGAAGCGATCGACAGCACTGCTCCGCGAGGTGATCATTCCTAACGCCGAGCCTATGTACCACGCGCTGCACGAACAGTGCGCTCTCTTTAAGCCCAGCATTCTCTTTGGCCACCACACTTCCTTTTCTTCCCCTTGGATTGCCCGTCGGCACGGCATCCCGTTCGCCACTGGTTACGTCGCACCGTCAAGCTGGATTTCAGCCTCCGATCCCAATCGTTACCCGGGCATGCCCGATCTCGATCGCTATCCGAGCCTGATGATCCGCATCGGTAACCGAGCCGGGCGGATGATGACCAACCGGGCGGTTGATCCGGTAATCAATCGGATTCGCATCAACCTCGGACTCGAAACGGGGTCGGACTTCCTGTTTGAAGACACCTTGTCCGGCTCGGCAAACATCGGGATGTGGTCACCAAGCTTCCGCGGACCGTCTCACGATGATCCCTCTAATGCGCACATTGTTGGATTTCCTGTCTTGCAAGGCGGAACGCTATCGGAAACAACCCAACAGTTCCTGGACGATGATGCGGCTCCGATCGTGATCACGCTTGGCACAACAGCAGTCCACACCGAGCAGGCTTGGATGAAGCGACTGAGCGACTCCTTCTTGATGCAGGGATGCCGAGTCCTGCTCCTTGCAGGCTCCGAAGAAGCCAGCAAAGCGTTCACGATAGACAGCCCAAGGTTCTTGGCTGTCCCCGGCGAGCCTCACGGCGCCTTATTTCCGAAGTGTGCTGGTGTTGTGCATCACGGCGGGATCGGAACAACAGCCCAAGCCCTTCGGTCCGGAATACCTGCGATTCTCACTCCGTTTGCTGCAGATCAGTTCGATAATGCAAGGCGTTGCCGATTGCTTGGCGCAGCGACGACACTCGACCCGCACAAGTCCTCCAACCGGATGATCAGCGGAGCGATCACGAAGATGCTCAGCCACGAGTCAAGGGCTTCTGCAAAGGAGCTTGGTCGCACGATGGCACACGAAGATGCTGCGGATCATGCCGTGCGTGCTCTCGAAAGGGCTGCTTGATGGGAACACAAAGAATGAATCGATCTGCCAGTTTGCTTCTTCTCATCACGCTGCCGTTCGCTGCATGTGTTTCGACGCCAGAATTCAAACCGTCCGCTGAATTAAACGTTCGCACTTCTGAAACCAAAACCACTATCGTTGGATACTCACTGAACGCTCAACCAATCGAGCTGAGGAGGTATGGCTGGGGGCCGACTCGCGTTTTGATTATCGGCTTGATTCATGGCGATGAGAGCGAAGCCTATGACAAGTTTGATGAGCTGTGGGAATGTCTCCAACGCCGTGAGTACGCCGGCCGACTGACTCTCGAAGCAATCCCGAATATGAATCCTGATGGCTTGGCGATCGGTTCTCGTTTCAACGCGGACGGTGTGGATTTGAACCGGAACTGGCCAGCATCGAACTTCGCACCACATCGGAGGCGGGGTCATGCTCCGCTTTCCGAACCAGAGACCCGTGCTGTGCATCGTGTGATCGATGAACGGTCTCCGGACTTGATTGTTGTTTTTCATTCGGCTTCATCGGGACCATTCGTCGATCCGGATGGCCCTGGTGAGGCGGCCGCGGAAGCCTTCGTCGAAGGCGCGCGGAGGACAGATCCCCGTTGGCGCGTCCATGCAGACTTCACCAACCCAGCGGGCTCACTTGGAAGCTATGCCGGCTTGGACCTTGGTATCCCCACATTGACGATCGAATTCAGGCGAGGTCAATCCTCAGACTCTGCTCATGAAGCAGCAAAATCGGGTTTGCGAGTTCTTTTTGAGAATCTCGTGAATTCGAACAGATGAGCTTCGAAATCACAAAAAAACTTGATAGGCGGTGTAGCCTGGTTCATCGTACAAAGACTCCATCGGGATCAAAGCCATGAATCAGCCGGTCTCACGCCGTTACTTTGTCCGCCGAGCCTCTGCCTATTCGTTGGGCTTTGCTGGCTTGAACACTTGCTTAGCAAGCCGAACTATAGCGCAAGCTCTCACGACGGAAGGTTCTTCTTCTTTCGGCCCGCTCATTCAAGACCCAGAAGGAATTCTGGACCTTCCGCAGCACTTCTCCTACAAGATCATCTCACGCCACGACGACAAGATGAGCGATGGCCTCACAACACCGGGGCTGCCAGACGGGATGG
>JBCDAP010000145.1:0-5481 GCA_039185335.1 Planctomycetota bacterium
ATGCAATGTAATGATTTTCTGACCCACAACCAGGCTAGCCACATCAGGCTATTCCTTAAGTGTGAACCCCCATTTTTTGGCACATTTGTGTTACCGACGCAACGCTCAGTAACCCCACGAGCAACCCGATTCCCGACATACAGAAACGAATAACCACGCTTCTTGGCATTCCCAGTTTCCTTTGAATCAAAGGCCGTGCTCGCCACACAGCATGCGACTCCGCTCAACTTCGAAACCTCGGCCTAGTGACCGATTTCACTCGACCACGACGACACCGGTATCCATCAACAAACATGAGTGTTCGAAGATCTATCAAGGCCGCTTGGGTTGACCCATAAGAGTGAAACCTATGCACGTGTACAATCACGGAATGGACCAATACGAGATCACAAGGCGCGAGGCCGTTGCGCAATGCCTATACGGCGTTGGAATCTTTAGTGCACTACTGACAGGAAATCTATCTGTGGCATTTGGCACGGAAACAACACAGCAATCGGATGGCTCATGGTTCGATATTTCTTTGGCCCAATGGTCGCTGCATCCCTTGTTCTACGGGGATGAAATCGACCATCTCGACTTCGCGGCCGAGGCTAAAGCGTTGGGGTTCGGAGCGATTGAATATGTGAATGCCTTTTTCAAGGACAAAGCCGACGATGAGCCTTACCTCACCGAGATGACGAATCGTGCTTCTGATGCGGGCGTCGAGCAGCTTCTCATTATGTGCGATGGCGAAGGTGATCTGGGAGATCCGGATGAGGCAGCACGAGCCAAGGCTGTCTCCAATCACAAGAAGTGGTTACAGGCCGCTCAACATCTTGGATGCCACTCGATCCGCGTGAATGCTGCGAGCTCGGGCACATGGGAAGAGCAGCAGAAGCTTGCCGCTGACGGTCTTCGCCAGCTGTGTGAATTGGCCGAGCCGTTCGAGCTCAACGTGCTTGTCGAAAACCACGGCGGCCTGAGTTCGAACGGACGCTGGCTTGCTGGCGTTATGAAAAAAGTCGACCATCCGCTCGTCGGCACCCTTCCGGACTTCGGAAATTTCTGCATGGACTGGTCGCGTGCTGATCAGGACGACGCGTGGTACGACCGCTATGTGGGCGTGGGCGAGCTTATGGCGTTCGCGAAAGCGGTCAGCGCGAAATCGTACGAGTTCGATGGAGATGGCAACGAAGTGAGAACGGACTATGAGCGAATGCTCAAGATCGTTAAAGAAGCTGGGTATCGCGGCTGGATCGGCGTGGAGTACGAAGGCAAAGAACTCGATCCGAGGGCTGGCTCCGTTGCAACACGCACTCTTCTCGAGAGGCTGCGCGAAACCACCTGAGCCCCACTCCTGTGGACGCCGCTCGTTCCTAGCGTTGCACCAATATAGAACCTAGCTCGCCGGCTTGGATCTGGCAGCCGGGATCAGACAATCCACAATGACGATTAATCCGACCAATGCAGTCGATGCTCCGTAAAGAAAGCCACCCGCCACGATGAAATAAACCCAATTCTCGTTGCCGCGTGCAAGCCACCACGACGCCATATCGCCCAGCAAACCGATCGCGCCGATACAAACAACACTGCCCATAATGAATCTGTTCGCACGGGTCATCACTCCGAGCAACGCCAAGACGATCAACACGACAGCCATGGTTGGCGCGTGCGTGTGCTGACTCATCGCCACGATCTCGATCGTCGTTGGTTGAATGTCCGTTGCGTATGCGATCGGTTGTATATCGTCCCAATACTCAAGCGGTAGCTCGGCGTAAGCATCAGGACCTGATGCACCGCGACTGTGACAGTCCAAGCAGCTCATCGCAATGATCTCCGCCGGAGCTTCGTCGCCCAAGTCCAGATCGTCATACCTCTCCGAGAGATTCGAACCGCTTCCTAACCAATCGAGCAAAGCCTCACGATCAGTGCCAGGAAGCGTTTCCGGGTGGCCCGATTCGAGAGCGGCGATCAGCGGAGAGGGCGACTGGACACCGTGGTAATGACCTTTGATGTCATCGATGGTAAGACCTTCGATGCCGTCGCGGCTGTCGTAGTGCCATTGCATGTGAAGCCCTGAAACGACATAGCCGCCGAGCAGCACTACAACGAGCAGTGCGATACCGAGACGCATAAAGACGTTCAGTTCAGCGAGTTTGGGCATCGGTGTTCCCATGTTTGATTCGGCGCAGTTGCAGGTTAGATCGTGCTCAGATCGATATCGATGGTTTCTCCGGTAACGACCGCTTGGTTCGCAGCGATCCCAACCGCGGTGGCTCTTGCTGCCTCGTCGAGCGTGCAAGCCGGAGTACCGTTTGAATCGATCGCACCGACCCAGTCCGCGAGGGCGTAGTAGAGCGAAGAGTATGGAAGGCCGACGCCTTCCTTGAGTTTGCCTTGTTCGGCGAGCTGGGTCGCGCCCGCGATTAAGGTAATCCCTTCATCATTGTGGAACTGCTGGCGGTTTGCGTACACCTCCCAGCCTTGAGTCGGCGCGTCGGATTCTTTGAACATCCAACCGTGCGACCAAGTCAGTTTGATCGCGGCGTTCGTTCCATAGAAGTACTCGGCGGTCCCTTCGTAGGAGTTGCCAAGTGTAGCGCCGTACTGCAGCACGGTGCCGTCATCGAAGCCGAGGCTCAAGGCAATCGTGTCCGCAACCGTGCGCTCGTCTTGCCATGCACGCAGTGAACCTATGCCAGAAACCTTGGTGGGATAGCGACCTGTGTACCAATGAAAAACATCGAACTGCTGCGCCCCAAGTTCACCCGCGAGCCCGAGTGAGACACCGGGATCGAGTTTCCAGTTGAGCAGCTTGTGACGCTCAGGATCGTTCGCGGGCGAGACCCAACTGGTTTTCTCGTTGTTCTGTGCACGGAACGCAACTGGATCTCGGACAGAATCTGATTTGAAGAAACCACGCGCAAGTTGATAAACCGGATTGGCGCGCCCCTGGAACCCTGCTGCCGCAACGATGCCCGAGTTACGGGCCGCTTTGGCGATCGCCGAGCAGTCCTCTCGTGTGTGCGCGAGCGGGCATTCACAGTACACATGTTTGTCTGCAGACATGACGGCCTCAGCGATCTCACGATGCGTCTGCGTGGGGGTGGCAACAACAACCGCATCGACAGAGCCGGACTGAAGCATCTCATCGACTGTCGCGAAACCTTCTGCTCCAGAAGCACGCCTTCGCCCCGAAGCGAGGCGCCGGGCATCGATATCGCAGATCGCGGTCACAGAGACGCCTTCGATTTTGGAAAGCTCACCCAGCACAGCACGCCCTTGCCGCCCCGCTCCGATGACACCCACACGGAGCGCCTCATCCTGCGACCAGACAGATGTTGCGCCGAGCGAGGCAGGAACGATCGCAAACGCAGCGGCCGAGCTTGCAGCCTGGACAAGAAAAGTGCGACGATCAAGTTCAGACATGGTGCAAAGCCTCAGAGGGTGTGAGCGGAGAACGCTGAGAAGATTGAGCAAAGAAGCACCATTCGTTCGAGCGAAGAATGTGCGCTTCGTAAACAGATGGGAGTGTTTCAATAAGATCGGGCGCGACCACGAGCGCAGTGGACCAAGCCTCGCAGACCTCGGCAGACGGGCCGACAACGCAAGCGGCTTCGACGCCGGTCGCGGGCTTACCGGTTCGGGTATCCATAATGTGCCCACAATCCCCAACCGTGCGGCCAGCGGGAGATGAACACGCAAGTGATCTACCCGTAAGATCTATTGTGGGACAAGTTGGGTCATCCGCCATAAGACGAACGAGCCACGGCGAACCATCGGGAGCAGAGCCGACAGCGGTGGCTGAAGACGTACCGCCATGAAGAATGGCACTGGCAACCCCCTGCTCGATCAGTTCATCGCGGGCAAGATCGAGCGCATAACCCTTCGCGATCCCACCGAGATCAAAGCGAACACCCGTTGAAGCGAAACGCACGCTTTGTGCATTGGCATCGAGCTGAACAAGATGACTGCCGTACGCGACCTGCTCCGGATTCTGCTCGCTCCGGAAGCCGAACTTCTTCATGAGCGAACCCGCAGTGATATCGAATGCCCCTTTGGTCTGCTGGGTATATCCCAGACACCGAAACAGCAATCCAAAGAGATCGGGATCGATCCGTACAGATTGCTGGGAAGCACTACGATTGATTTGGCTCAGTTCAGAGTGTGGCTCGAACAACGACAAACGATGATGCTCTTCGAGCACAAGAGTCTCGATGCTTTCTGCAACCGCAGCCGCGCCGGCTTCCGAAACACCACCTGAGAAACGCGCAAGCACGCACTCAAAGCGCGTTCCCATGGCTTGGAACGAACGGAACATCGAAACCGGCTCAGTCATCAGCGGATCACCCCTCAGGCCTTCGAGGCTTCGAGACTCACCGGATCAAACTTGTACGCCCCCCCGTCCCAAGCCGCTTTCGTGGCAAGATCCACCGCGACCATCACCTTCGATGCAAGATCGATATTGCTCGCGGCTGGCTCACGTGTGCGGATGCACTCGAGCCAGTCGATGCGAAGCTGATCCTGATCGTTCCCGATGTCAGCGCACTTGATTTCTTCGCGGTCGATGTCATCGACGTACGCGCGTTCGGGTCGGATATTCACATGCCGACCATTGAGATACATGTTGGCCATGTCCCCGCGGATCATGGTCTCAAGACCAACCTCGTTGTTCGTCGAACCGGCAACCACCATCGTGTGCCCATTCTCGAACTTCACGGTCATATTGATCTGGTCATGGTTTTCCATGTCTTTATCGATCATGTGGGCGCCAGTACAAGACACATGGACAGGCCACCCTGCGTCGAGCGCAAAGATCATCGGCGTCATCACATGGACGAGCAAATCACCAATGATGCCGGTCGAGTAATCACGGTAGCGACGCCAGCGTGCGTACACCTTCGGATCCCACTCGCGAGGCCCCAAGTACCCGAGCCATTCCTCCCAATCGATGTTCTTCTCCGGATCCCATTCATCGTTAATGCCGTAATAGTTCCACTCTCCATCTGGAGAGTTACGGCAATATGACGTCTGCGACCAGATCGGCGTGCCGATCTTCCCGGCTCTCAACGCCTTGCGAGCCTCCTGATACTTCGGCAGCATGATCATCTGCGTGCCAACCTGGAAAATCTGATCCGGGTGCGCCAGCACCGCTTCTCGAACCGCCAACGCTTGGTCAAGACGAAGCGTCAACGGTTTCTCGCAGTACACATCCTTCCCAGCATGCAACGCATCGATCACATGCTGCGCGTGCCAATGCTCAGGTGATGCGACCAGCACAGCGTGGATATCTTCACGTGCGAGTAGCTCGCGATAATCGCGCGTTTCGATCACGCTTACCCCTGGCTGTTTCTCGGCACAACCCTTAAAACAATTCATCCGCCGCTCGTCGCAAACATCAGCAATCGCCGCCACCTGGACCTTCGCATCACCTCGGTCCGCAAGGCTCATCAACGCATTTGCGTGCCCGGTACCCATACCGCCTGTGCCAACAACTGCAAC
>JBCDAP010000146.1:0-5430 GCA_039185335.1 Planctomycetota bacterium
CAGGCCGCGAAACTATCGGACGAGTTCGTGTTTTCTCGCCAGATCGGAACACAACGCTCGTCTGGCCTTGTGTGTCACGGTTGCGCACGAGATGTAGTGGAGCGTTCGCCGACCCGGTACCCGATCAGGGAGGGAAGGTGCCTAGAGTGCCTCTTTCACCAAAACCAGGAGTGGAAAGAAAAAATATGCGCTGCGCAATCAATGCGCTTTTGGGCCACAACTCACGATGCGAGCACACATCCAGGATCGAGCTTATCCTGCTCCGCCACTTCAACCCCAGGAAGGACATGCATTTCAACTTTGTCGACAAGGTGATCGAACGCGAGCCAGGGCGAATCGTGACCATCAAGGCGGTCACCCGGTCAGAGGAATATCTCCAAGACCACTTCGCGACGTTCCCGGTCCTCCCCGGGGTGTTCATGCTCGAGTCGCTGGTGCAAGCCGGGCGGGAATTGCTGCGCTACGAAGACAAACGGTGCGCTCGACATGTGCTCGGGGAGGCGAAGGCGATCCGGTACGCGTCGTTCGTACGTCCAGGAGAGACACTCCGCCTGACCGTGTCGATCCAAAAGGAGGCCAGCGAAGAAGGCGGGGAGTATCAGTTGAAAGGCGAAGCTACGACCGAGCGAGATGGCGAGACCGAGATCTGCTGCTCGGGTCGGTTCACGCTCCGCCCGGTGAAGCTGGATTGATCGAACCTTCCGCATCGGCGGGGAGATCCGGAATCGGATCGGCGTCGGCCGGCTCTTCGGCATTCGGGCCATCAACCACATCATTCTCGACAACATCAGCGGGCTCGGGATTAAGCGACAGCTGCCTGCGGATTTGCTCCGCGGAGATCCATGCGACAAGCTCCTCATTCAGGCCAGCTGAGAACACATCTCGCATCGCCGCCAGAGCTTCCAGAGCGAACCGATCATTCTTGTGACGAGAGATTGCCTCTCGCCAGGCGGACGCGGGCACCGAGGCATCGATCGACCGCTGAACCGCACGATCCAGCTCATCTGTCGCCAACAGCGCGGCCACCTCAAGCTCAACAATCCCGCCAGCAGGCTGATCTGCGTCCAGACGATCGATCAGAGAGAGAGCACCGGAAGCATCATCGGTCGCCAACAAGGCACCCGCAATCAGCTCAACCAGGATGGGCCCAACATCATCAGCAAGCGGATCCTCGGCATCGAGCGGAGGACGACGGATGTGCTCGGTCAGCCCCAGCGTTCGCTCAGGTGCGTCCACACCCTGAAGAACCAATGCAAGCTCATCGAGTGGCAGGTTGGCCACAATTTGTCGTTGCAAGGCTTCAAGCCGAGTGTTGTCCGCATCGCCAGCAGGCAATGACCCGAAGCGTGCAAACCCTTCTGCTGTTGGCTGATGCTCAGCGATCGCACGCGCCGCGACGTCGAGCATCGGCACACGCCCGGCAGCCGCGATGACACGATCCAATTGGTCTGCGTCCTGCGCTAACCGTGTCGCTGCTGCGATCACAACACCGGGGCGCTCTGATTCGAGCATGCGAACGAGTCTCGAGGTCCTGCCGAGCCAACCGAGCAGCTTGACATGGTCAGGGTCAAGCTCAGCATCTGGGATCCGTGCGACACTCTCTGCAGCGAGGGCACGCGCCGCTTCCCCGACATCAAATCCATCTCGGAAAGCCCGGTTCAACAAGCGAGCCGCCGCGCGCGACGCCGGCGGATGCCCCGAAGCGACCCAACCGGCCGCGGATTCGAGCACCAGGCTGTTCTTGGGAGCTGCCGCGAGCAACTCGAGCAAACGGACCGCGACAGTAGGGTCTTTCTCGACTACAAGCTGGGCGAGCGCTACATCTCGAGATCCTGCAGGGTCGAGATTGGCAAGGAGCGATGCCACCTTGCGCCTGATCTCAGCCTTGGGGTCATCAAGCCGATCGGTTGCCGCCTGAGCGACCTCGGCCCCAGGCGACTCGGCGTTGAGAAGCAATTTTGTTGCAAAATCAGCTCCAATTTCAACAATTTCAGCGTGCTCAGAAGCAATCAACCTGGCCAACAGCGGGCCCCGCTGCTCTGGGGTTTCGAGCTCAAAGAGCCGCCGGTATGTATTCGCGAGTTCATCAACCAAAGCCCTGACACGGGCACTCTCACCCTGAGCCGTGCCCCTCTCGTCAGAGTTCAAAGGCGGATTGCTGTCCTCACGGGGTAATTCCTGCGCGTGAAATGGAACCACCCCGATGGTGATCGCCGCGAACAGGATGCCTCTCGTGATTCCCAATGCATCACCTTTTCAAAAACACCTTTTTCGAGGATCTTTCGTGCCGATTTCATGGGGTCATCGGGCGTGCGAAAGGCCTTGCTCTAGCTATGATACGCTTCAGCTCGGATAGTGCTGCGTGCCTCGCGATGGAGCCTGCGGAATGAACGATTGGTTTGAAGCAGAGCGGCACGTGGAAAGGGCACACGAGTTCTACGAAGCTGGGCGATGGGACGAGGCAGAGAGCGAGCTTCTCGAGGCATTGGCGATCAACCCCAACCGCCCGGAATGGTACTTCAACTTAGCGCTCACGCAGGAAGCGGCGGGCAAGTTTGATGGTGCGATCGATTCGCTCACCAGGGCGAACGAGCTCTCGCCTGACGATGCCCAGGTGCTCTTGCTGCTCGGAACGACCGCGGTGCGCGCAGGACGCCACGAGGACGCGGTCAAGTGGCTCACGCGAGCAGAAGCATGCGCAGCTGAGCCCATTGCTGATTCGATCGTGTGGAGAATCGATGCGCTCACTTCGCTCGGACGGCACGACGAGGCAGAGACCGCGTTCTACGAGGTTCTTCAATTACCTGGGCAACACGCGGCCGCTTACGCGAACATCGCCGAGAGCTTGATCGAGCGTGGACAGTATGACCGCGCGGTCTATTGCCTCCGAGAAGCGGCCTCGATCGATCCTGACCTGCCTCGCGTGCACGCAAGGCTCGCGGACGCGATGGCACGAACCGGCCGGCATGAGCGAGCCCGCCAGCTCTACCTCCGCGAACTCCGTGATCATCCCGGCGATGTCGACACGTTGCTCGATCTCGGGTGCCTGCTTGTTGAAATGAATCGTCTCTCCGAGGCGGGGGAGAAGTTCAGGCGTGTTCTCGAACTCGAGAGCGACAACGCGGACGCACACTTCTACCTGGGCGACTTGTCGCTGCGTCAGCATCGTCTCAAAGAAGCGGAAGCAGCTTTCCAGCTGGTGCTCCGCCTCGAGCCGCGATATCCCGAAGCACGGAGGCGCCTCGCCGAATTGCACATCCGACGCGGCGAGGTGGTCGCGGCACGGCGCCTGCTCCGCAAGGAATTCGCAGAAGTCCGCCATGATGGGCTGGCATTCACGGATGACGACCTTGGCGATCTCGCCGAGCTTTTGCTTGATGTGCGCCTGTACCGAGACGCCGCGAGGGCTCTTCGCCTGCTCACAGAGCGTCGAAACGGTGATAGCGAAGCGCACCACTTGCTCTCGCTTGCCCTTCTTGAGCAGGGTGATCGTCCGGGCGGCATCGCCGCCTGCAGGGTGGCTATCCGACTGAACCCGCGAAACATCCGCGCCATACACAACATGACGCTCGCGCTGATGCGCGACCGCCAATGGGACCGTGCAAGGACCTTCTTGAACCAAGGACTCGAACTCGACCCCGAGGATCACGGGCTGAAGCGTTTGCGTGTTTGGATGAGACTTCGTTCATTCGTCGGGCTTGTTGAGCGTCTCATAGGGCGCGCAGGCACGGCGGCCCCATCGTGAGTGGCATAGAAAAGACCGACGGAAACGCCGTCGGTCTTCGTTGATTTGAGCTTCGGATCTTTTATTCACTCCGGAAGCTTGGCCAGTTCCGTTTCGACTGCTTCGCGGATCCGTTGCATGTGTTCGGCGCTGAAGTCGAAGGGGACCCCTGCAGCTTCGAAGAGTTCGGGCAATGGTCGCGAGCCGCCAAGAGACAGGCCCTTCTTGTACAAGCGAAGCGCCTCGGCAGGGCCTTTCTCAAGCGAGATGAGCCAGATCCCTAGAGCGCCGAGTTGGGCGATGCCGTACTCGATGTAATAGAACGGTCCGCCAAAGAGATGACCCTGTCTTTGCCAGAGAGTAGCGCGGGCATCTTCAAGACCAGACCAATCGAAAGCATGCCCGAAACGTTGATCGAGCTCAAGCCAATGAGCCTTGCGTTCTTCACGCGTGTGAGTCGGGTTGTCATAGACCCAATGCTGGAATGCATCGATCGTGGCGCACCACGGGAAGAACGCGAGCGACCCCTCGAGCTGTTGGCGACGAGCTCGGTCGGCATCCGCAGGCTTCTCGTAGAACGCATCGATATGCGGCATTGCCAGAAGCTCCATTGTCATTGACGCCACCTCCGCGAATTCGATCGGCGAATGACGGTATTGAACCAACGGCTCGTCGCGACAGAGCATCGAATGGAAAGCGTGCCCCGCTTCATGAATCATCGTGTCAACGTCCCGCTGCATGCCGGCGGCGTTCATAAAAATGAACGGCTTGCGGTCTTTGTCACGCATGTACTGGTAACCGCCTGATGCCTTGCCGCGACGAGAGGCCAGGTCGAACGAGCCACCCATATCGTTACCAAGCTCGCGGAAGAGCTCGGAGAGTTCCGGATCCATCGCATCAAACAGTTTCCGAGTCTTCTCGACAAGTTCATCAGCCGTTTTGAATGGAGAAAGAGGCTCGCGACCGTGCTCGTCGACACCCAGATCCCATGGCCTGAGCGTGTCAATGCCGAGGTTCTTTTGACGCCGAGCGTCGAGCTTGCTCATAAACGGTACCGCAACCTGCTCAACCGCTTCGTGAAAAGCGATCGATTCGGGCACGCCATAATCAAAGCGGTGACGCGTTTTAAAATTGAACTCGGTGTAACGGTCATACCCGGCGTTCTTCGCGACTTGCTCGCGAAGAACGATCATCTCATCGAAGATCTCCGAGACCGCATCACGATCATCTAGACGTCGTTCGGTTGTCTTCCGCCAGGCACTCTCGCGGACCGAGCGATCAGACCGCTGCAGAAACTTGTTCATCTGCGGTATCGTCCGCTCTTCGCCCTCGAACTGAACGGTCATCGCGCCACAGATCTGATCGTACTTGTTATCGAGCTTCGAAAGCTTCGTGTTGATCGCGATGTTCTCTTCGCGAAACAGCTCGACATCTGCAATCACATCGCGACGGTCGACCTCATAACGAAAATCATCAAGCGGGAAGCGAGCGAAGAGCTCCGCCTTCTTTTTGTCGAGTTCGAAACCCAGCTTCCGCACAATCGGTTCGACGTTGTCTAAAAAATCACGGAAGCTATCCCGGGCATCGGTATCATCGGTTCGGCAAGTTGTTACAACATAAAGCTCGGCCTTTGCTTGACCGACCGCAGCATCAAGCTCGCTCCGATCAACCAACCACGTCTCAAAGGCCTCAAGAGAATCGATGTC
>JBCDAP010000147.1:0-5396 GCA_039185335.1 Planctomycetota bacterium
GAAACAGAGGGGCAACTCCGTGCCGCCCTGTTCCGTGATCGCGATTCGCTCCGCCAATCTCTGGCGGAGCTCGAAGGCGAGCTCGATCCCTTGAACTGACAATCAGTTCGCCACGATATTGACCATTCGCCCGGGAACAGCAACCAGCTTGCGGACCGTTTTGCCCTCGAGCATCCTTTGGACCGCCTCGTGAGACATCACGATCTTCTCGAGTTGTTCCTTGTCAGCGCTAGCCGGCACCATGAGCCGCTCTTTCACTTTGCCCATGAGCTGCACCGCGATCTCGACTTCATCATCGACGAGCATCGCTTCGTCGTAGGCGGGCCAATCGGCAAGCGAGCACGATATCTCTTCTTCGATTTTTTCCCAGATCTCTTCTGCGATATGAGGCGCGAACGGGCACAGGATCCGCGTGAAACGCGATAGCTGATCTGTGGTCATTCCTCCGCTCTTTGAAGCCGCATTGACCAGTTCGATCATCGCCGCGATCGCGGTGTTGAACCTGAGTTCCTCGATATCCTCGCCAACCTTCGCAATCGCCCGATGCAGCTGCTTCTCGACCGCTTCGTCCGCCGTGTCGATCGTTACAAGCTCGCCCGTTTCTTCGTCGACCGCGAGACGCCATGCACGCTGCAAGAACCGCTGGAGACCGATCATGTCCCTCGTGTTCCACGGCTTGGCCGCTTCGAGCGGGCCCATGTACATCTCGTACAAGCGGAAACAATCCGCTCCGTACTCCGTGATAATGTCGTCGGGGTTCACCACGTTTTTGAGCGTCTTAGACATCTTCGCGATGACCTGCTCCACATGATCGCCGGTCCCTCTTTGTACAAAGCCGCCTGCCTCGGTTTCATCGACCTCGTCGATCGCGACAAGCGACTTGTCCTTGCGTTGGTACGCCTGACTCAGGATCAGCCCCTGGTGGAACAGCTTCGAGAACGGCTCGGGTGTTGAGACATGCCCCAGATCGAACAACACCATGTGCCAGAACCGCGCGTACAACAGGTGGAGCACCGCATGCTCCGCGCCGCCGATGTACAGGTCGACACCCGATCCGTCGCCCTCGCCCATCCAATACGCCTCGGCCGCTTGGCCAACCAATCTGTCCTCGTTCTTCGGATCGATGTACCGCAGGTAGTACCAGCAACTCCCCGCCCAGCCCGGCATCGTGTTCGTCTCACGCGTCACGGGCGTATCCGGCGAGAGCACCGACCCGTCCACCCCCGCGGCACCCGCGGTCGTCGAAACCCAGCCCGACGCCTTCGCCAACAGCGGCTTTGGATCTTCCGATTCCTCCGGCGCATAATCATCTAGGCCCGGCAATCTCACCGGCAATGCCTCTGCCGAGACCGGGTAGTGGTCCCCCTTCTCATCAAAGACGATCGGGAAAGGCTCTCCCCAATAGCGCTGGCGCGAGAACAGCCAATCACGGAGCTTGTAATTGATGCGGCGTTTGCCATGTCCGCTTCTTTCGAGCCACGCAATAGCTTCTTCTTTCGCCTCTTCCGTTGTGAGCCCGTTGAGCGAGACTTCCGCGTTGGAAGAATTAATGTTCCGGCCCGCCGCGGTGTAGGCAAAGCCGAGACGCTTCGATCGGATCGGGTGGCCAATGCGTGTGCGAAAACTCTCGAGATCTGTGAATCCCATCGAATCCAGCAACTCGAACCACGACATGCGCACGATTCCACGCTTCTCTCCGACCAGGCCCTCGTACGACAAGGTGTCTTCGAGATCAGCTCCTTCGAGAGTGCCGACCTCGAGCGATTCCTGATCGTCTTGAGGTGAAACACGCCTTGTGCTCAGCAGCTTCAACGCGTCGACATACTCCGACTCGGGCATGCTGTTCACGGCCACATACCCAAGGAAATCCGCGAGCGATTCACGCCACGCTTCTTCACTCTCGTTCACGTGCAACAGTTCATCACTCGCATTCATCCCCGCCCACCACATCGGATAAAGCGGCGACGGGTACACCACCTCCTCGATCGGAAGTCCGTGCGCTTCCGCGAAGTCAAAGTCACGTTGGTCGTGTGCCGGTACCGCCATGACCGCCCCGCTGCCGTACGAAGCGAGCACATAATCCGACACCCAAACCGGGATCGACCGACCTGTCGCGGGATTGGTGACCGAGATCCCGAGAGGCACACCGGTCTTTTCTTTCGACTCCATCCGCTCGACATCGGATCGGTTGCGAGCTTGCTCAACATACTCTCGCAGCGCCTTCTCACCACCATCGGCAGCGGCAAGCGCCGCATCCACAATCTGATGTTCTGGCGCAACCACCATGTACGTTGCACCGAACAACGTATCGGGGCGTGTCGTGAACACCTCGATCGTCGGCGAAAGCTCCTCGCTCTCAAGCGATGCGTACGCGTCATCGTCGATCGCAAAGCGGATCAACGCGCCTTCTGATCGCCCGATCCACTCGGTCTGCATCGTCTTCGTTGACGTAGGCCATTCCACGTCGTCGAGTCCTCGCAGCAGGCGATCGCAGTACGCCGTGATCCGGAACATCCACTGACGCAGCGGCTTTCGGAGCACCGGGAAAGCGCCCCGTTCTGAACGACCGTCGATCACCTCTTCGTTGGCCAAAGCTGTCCCAAGCTTCGGGCACCAGTTCACCGTCTGCTCGCCGATATACGCCAATCGATGGCCATCGATCACTTCCCGGCGTTCTTCCGGGGAGAGCGATGACCACTCCATATCGACCGACCCGCCCGCGATAGCACCCAGATCACGCTCCGACCGCCCAACCCGTGTGAGCTCTCCGAACGTATTGATCCTGAGCGACCCGCTTTCGAGCCCGGCGACCAGTTCATCAATCGGGCGTGCCTTCTGCTGCTCTTCGTCGAACCACGCGTTGTACAGCTCGAGGAAAATCCACTGCGTCCACTTGTAGTAATCGGGATCGATCGTCCCGAACTCGCGATCCCAGTCATAAGAAAAACCGAATCGTTGCAGCTGCCGACGGAAGTTGTCGATCGATGTTCGCGTCGTCGTTGCCGGATGAATCCCCGTCTGGATCGCGTATTGCTCCGCTGGCAAACCGAACGCATCCCACCCCATCGGGTGCAACACATTGAACCCTGCCATCCGCTTGTAGCGCGAGATGATATCTGTCGCCGTGTAACCCTCCGGATGACCGACATGTAGTCCTGCGCCGGACGGGTATGGAAACATGTCGAGCGCATAAAACTTGGGCTTGCCCGCATCGAAACCGTCTTCGCCGGGATTCGGCTGGCAGAACGTGCCTTCACTCGCCCACCGCTGCTGCCACTTTGTCTCGATGGCATCAGCCAGGTTCGCGTTGTAGCGATACGCCATTTTTTCGTCGATCGTCGTCATTCCTGCATGGTATCCACCTCATCCCCTCGGCAGGATCCACAGAACGCACTCCGATCATCGTCGATAGGACGCCGCCTGTCAGGGACGGTCAGTCATCCCATTTCACCGCCGCACCGCGGAAGTTGATCTCGAGATTGTTTCGAGTTGAGGCCGAGCCAGACGCCTGATCCGCGTAGAACCGCCGGCGCCTCGGATCATCGAAGTCGTTCCCGCCATAAACCGTCTCGTTGTAATCCGTCCGTGAGCCGCGTTCGAAGACCGCTCGCTCGATCTGCACCACAGCGTCCGCCTCGACCAGCGAGGCCTGGAAACGGAGCTGCTCAAGGGCCGCGCCCTCCGCTTTCGCCACAGATCCATACGAGAATGTCGAGGCCGAAGCGGTCACCGTGGCGATCACCGTGAACGGGCGAGACGTCTCCTCGAAGACCAGGTTGACCCGCCAGGGTTCCGCAAACTCCACTGGCACCATCGCGACAGACACAACAGGCGTGGTCGAACCAGTCGCACCCGCGACCTCGCATCCTCCCTGGGAGAGTGCCATCCCCGCCAACATCGCAATGCCAAGAACAGGAGCCTTCATCAGAACATGATACCCGTCAACACCGCGAAAGATGCTTACGAATTCAGTGCCCTACCGGCACGCTCAGCACGAAGCGAAAGCAGTTTCTTCGCTTCTCCCGCAAGATAGAACGAACCCGTGATCACGATCAGGTCGTCACGCATCCCAGCACGACCCGCGATCGAAAGCGCCTCATCGAGTGAGTTCGCTTCTTGGCACATCTTGGGCGAGATCGCCTCGAACCGCTTGCGCAGCTCCGATGCTTCGACCGCTCGAGGGTTCGACTTCGCTCGTGTGAAGATAACCTTGTCCGCACCGAGCGCCACCTTTTCGAGCATCCCTTCGACGTCCTTATCCGCCGAGCACCCGAAGATCATCACCATGGAGTCGTAAGCGACATGCGCCCCGATCGCTCTGATCAGCGCCTCGATCGCCATCGGATTGTGAGCGCCATCGAGCAACAGCCTCGGGGTGTGATCGATTAATTCCATCCGCGCGGGCACAGAGGTACTTGCCAAGCCATCGAACACTTTAGCTTCGGGCAGTTCGAAGCCCGCGTTCACGAGCGCGTCGATCGCCGAGAGCACCAAGCCGCAATTGCCCGCCTGGTGCTCGCCCGGCAGCGGCACCGGGACATGCTCGAAGTTCAAACGCTCCGTCGAGAGCCCAACACGACAGTGCGGCCCAAGTTGGGGTGAACTCTCGAACCGATACGAAAACTCGATATCCTTGCCAACAACCTGCAGCGTTGTGCCGGCCTTCTCCGCAACTTCCGCCATCGCGTCGAGGATCTCCTTGTCCTGCTTGAGCGTGATGGCGGGTACACCTTCCTTGAAGATGCCCGCTTTCTCGCGAGCGATCTCCTCCAACGTGTCCCCGAGATACTGCATGTGATCGAGGCCGATCGAAGCAACCAACGACGCCACGGGCGTGATCACATTCGTTGCATCAAGGCGACCGCCCAGGCCAACCTCGATCACCGCCACATCCACCGCTTGCTCAGCGAGATGCAGGAATCCCACCACGGTCATGATCTCGAAGAACGTCAACGAACCAAGCTTCTTGGGCAGTTTCAAGCTCGCCTCAGCGACTGTCGACAACGCCTTCGCCATCGCCGGATGCGTGATGGGCGAATCGTTGATCTGGATCCGCTCGCGCAGATCGGTCAGGTGCGGCGAGGTCATCGTCCCAACCGTTAGTCCGCAACCACGCAAGGAAGCCCCCAGCATCGCCACGATCGAACCCTTGCCGTTCGTCCCGGCAACATGGATCGTTTGGAGCGTGTCCTGTGGATCTCCGAGCTGTTTCAATAAGGCTCGGACGCGGTCGAGCTTGAATGTCTCTGGATCAACCCTGGACGCCCTTGTCCGCTCAAGATCGACATGCTCGTAGAGCCACTTCGTGGCAACCGTGTAATTCGCAAATGGCAATTCGAGTTCGGCTTGGGTCGCACCACGCCGCGCGGAAGGACGGGAAGATCGTTTCTTGTTGC
>JBCDAP010000148.1:0-5384 GCA_039185335.1 Planctomycetota bacterium
CGGCAACCCCTCGCTCGGGATCGCCGTACCAGACACTGACCGTCGAGGACATCGCTCGTCTTCAGGTTGAAACGATCATCCTCTACGGCGACGACCTTGGGACACTGGCTAAGACCCCTCTCCCAGCGATCCAACAAGGGCGAGTGATCAAAGTGAACCAGAGCAGATTGATTCCTTCGGTCGGACTGATTGATCTTGTCGGGGAGATCCGCGAAGCCTCGAAAGCGTTTGAACAGATCGCCGGGGAGGAGCGATGAGGCGAGTTGCCGGCATCCTTGCGCTCCTGCTGGCTTGCGTCGCATCCTGGCTGTTTGTGGTCGGGGTTGGCGAGGATGGCATCGGTTTTTTGAACGACGAGTTTTTTCATGACCTCCGGATGGATCGTGCCGCGACGGCGGCGATTGTCGGGGCTGCTCTTGCGCTCTCTGGGATGTTGTTGCAGGCGATCTTGCGGAATCCGCTGGCATCGCCCTTTGTTCTGGGAGTGACCAGCGGCGCGGGGCTCGGCATCGTGGTTGCCGCCTACATTGGATACCGCGCCACCGGAGAGCTTTCACCCGGGAATCCGTCGATCGCCGGGATCTTTGTTGGTTCATTCGGTGCGTTAGGGCTGGTGCTAATGCTGAGCCGACGCAGAGGCGTGCTCGATCCGCCCACCTTGCTGCTTGTGGGTGTCATGATCTCCATCTTGTTTGGGGCGATGGCCTCGCTCGTCCAATCGATGCTCAAAGATGGCGGCTTCGAATTGCAAGGGCGATGGATGCTCGGAAACATCGATGGAGGAGAAGATTGGATCGTCAGATGGGGAGTCGGAGGAGTGGTCGGGATCTCGCTGATCGTTGTGATCATCCTCGGAACAACCCTGGATGCGGCTACGCTGGGCGATGACGAGGCCAGGAGTATCGGAGCGGACCTTGGCTTGCTGCGGATCGTGGTCTTTCTGATCGCAGGCGTGCTGACGTCGCTTGCGGTCTGGCTCGCCGGGCCGATCGGGTTCATCGGGCTCGTGTGTCCGCACGCGGCACGTTGGCTTGTGGGCCCGAAGCATCGCGTGTTGAGCATCGCGACTGTTCTCGCGGGCGCCGCGCTGTTGATGTTCGCTGAAGGGATTGAAGATGTGGTGAAAACTGATTCGGGTCGTTTGCCGGTCGGGGTAATGACGGCGTTGATCGGAGGACCGGTCTTCGTGATTATGTTGCGCCGTGGCGCAGGCGTGGGCGGAGGAAGCACATGACAGCCATCCGGTTGAACAGAGTGACCTTCTCCTACCCAAAGGGCGAGATGGTGCTCAATCAGATCACGACTGATGTGCCTGCAGGCTGCACTGTGCTCATCGGGCCCAACGGTGCCGGAAAGAGCACGCTGCTTCGCTTAGCACTCGGATCGATCGAACCCCAAGAGGGGACGGTGTTTATTGATCAGCGACCGCCCGCGTCGTACCGCGGGAAAGAGCTTGCCAAGCGTGTGGCCTATATGGGGCAAACCGGGGAGGTCGCCGCGGCGTTCACGGTACTCGACGTGGTTCGGCTTGCGCAGCATGCGCTGCCGAACGTCAAAGGCATCGTGCAAGAAGCCATGGAAGCATGCGAGGTCTCGGACTTGCGAGATCGTGCGTACGCCAGCCTGAGCGTCGGGCAGCGTCAACGAGTGATGCTGGCGCGCCTGTTGACGCAGGTGTGGACAGTCGGTCGGCCTATGGTCGTGCTGGCGGATGAGCCGACCGCGGCGCTCGATCCGAGGCATGCCATGCGTGTCGAGTCGATCCTGCGCCGTTTGTCGGATGAGCGGCATGCCGTGGTGGTCGCGATGCACGATCTCACAGCGGCAAGGCGGCTCGGTGACCGCGCGATCGCGATCGGGAACGAAGGCACGCTTTTTCGTGAGGGCTTGGCAGACGAAGTGATTTCGCGCCCGATCATGGAAGATCTGTTCGGTGTGGGGTTCGAGTCTGTGGAGACGGCCGACGGGAGGCGATCTCTCCTTGCGAAGCCGCTATGATACGACCATGCCTGGCGGAATCGTCTTCTGGATTATGGTCGCGGTCGGCATTCTCTCCTGGGTGCTCGGGAAAGTGAATGAGCAGAAGGAGCTGCGCGAACAGAAAGAGCGCATGCGCCGGCGGCAGGAAGAACAGGCCAGACAGGGGCAGCGACCGATGCGCCCTGCTCCAACAGAGAATGACCCTCGTGTCGTTGTCGCCCAGCGAGGTGGTGTGTCTCAAGGGCAGGGCAAGAACAGCGAATGGGATGAGATTCAACGCCAACGGCGGGAAAGGCTCCGCCAACTCCGCGAACGCCAAACTGGAGGGGCGAGGCGGCTTCCCGGGCAGCCCGCTCCGGATGGATCGGGCCCTCGGAGTTCTCCCCCTGCCACACCGCGGCCGCAACCCACCGCGCGGCAAGCTCCGCAAATCCAACAAGCAGAAAGACAGCACCAGCTGCAGCAACGCGCGCAGCGGCAACGCGAAGCCCAGATCGATGAAGCGCGTCGGCAGGCGGCCCAACGCGAAGAGCTGGAACGTCAGCAGCAAGAAGCGATCGCTCAGCGGCGGCGCGAGGAGCGGCGGCGCGATGCTGAGATGCAAGAGGCGGCAGCGAAGGCTGAACGTATCAGCCAGCAACGCAGCCACCAGATTCATCAGCTGCTCCGTCCGGACCAGGTGGGCACGGAATCGCACCGCCAGCGGCTGGCGAGCTTGATTGCTCTTTCCGAGGTGCTCGCACCGCCCATGTCCGCGAGGCGGGATGAAGAGATGCCTTGGAACCGATCGCTCTGAGTGGCATCGAAAAGCGGCTTGCTCAAATCCCAGCTATACTCGGCCCCCTTTAGGTTTCCTCTATGCCCAAGAGACGCTCATCATCCAGTCCCGCCGTAGAACCACGAGCGATGCGCACCAAGAAGCTCAGAGCGCTTCTGAAGGATGAAGATGCGACTGGAATCATTGTCTCGAACTCGCGGGACATCCGGTACCTCACCGGGTTTCGCGGTGAAGACAGCTGGATGGTGATCAACGCTCGAAAGGCGATCATCATCAGCGATGGACGATTCAAAGAAGAGCTGGAAGAACTCGAATCAGCCAGCAAAGTCCTCACGGTGCACATCCGTTCGCGTGGCCAGAGCGTGGCCCAGGCGGTCCGGGAATTCATTGGTTCATCGAAAGAGGATCGGTACCTGATCCAAGCCGACTTGATGAGCGTTGCCGCTCGGGATTCGCTCGCGAAAGAGGTCGGTGCTAGGCGTCTCAAAAACGCTACGGGCGTGCTCCATCGCCTGCGCATCAAGAAGGATGCTTCCGAGATCAAAGCGATCGAGAAGGCGATCAGGATTCAAGAATCCGCGATGGAAGCAATGCTCGATCAGCTCGCCTCCGGCATGACAGAGCTGGAGATCGCGGCGCTGCTTGAATGGGAGATGAAGTCGCGTGGTGCGGAGGCACTGGGCTTTTCGATTATTGCGGCATCGGGGAAGAGCAGCTCGTTGCCGCATGCTATCCCTGGGCGTACCAAGATCGCTTCGGGGCGTGTGCTGACCATCGACTGGGGCGCCCAATTCGATGGATATTGCGGCGATATGACACGGACATTTTCTTTCAATCGGTGGACCAAGCCGATGGGAGATGTCTTTGACATCGTGCTCGAAGCACACGACGCTGCGGTTGGCGGCATCAAGCCCGGCATGACCGGCGAAGAAGTCGATGCGATCGCTCGGGGCATTATCGCAGATGCAGGGTATGGCGACTACTTTGTCCATTCACTTGGACACGGAATCGGCTTGAATGTTCATGAGAATCCCCGGCTCAGCGCGATCAGCAAGGACGTGCTGGAAGCGGGGATGGTGGTGACTGTCGAGCCTGGTATTTATCTGCCCGGCATCGGGGGCGTTCGGATCGAGAATGACATTCTGGTGACCGAGCGGGGTCATCGAGATTTGTGTCGATTGCCGCGCGATCGCGCGTGGTCGACGCTTGAGTTGTAAGCACGTTTGATCGTGAGCAAGAACGGAGCGTGATTTGATCGACATCCGCAAGCTAAAGGAACTCATCAAGCTCATGGTCGAGAACGACCTGAGCGAGTTGGATTTGCGTGACGAGCAAGAAACGGTGGTGTTGAAACGCCCTTACGGATCGACGCCGCTCACCCCAGCGGGTCCGCCGCAGGTGATTCAGGCTCCGACGGTTGCTGCACCAGCACCGGCCGCAGCAGCGGAGGCTCCAGCAAGCGTTCCAAGCCCAGAGGCCGATGAATCGCTGGTTCCGATCGTGAGTCCGATGGTGGGGACTTACTACGCCGCGCCGGATCCTGAGAGCCCGCCGTACATCTCCGAGGGTGACTCGGTGAACGCGGATACCGTGGTTTGCATGGTTGAGGCGATGAAAGTTTTCTCCGAGATCAAGGCGGAAACTTCCGGCGTGATCGAGAAGGTGCTTATAAAGAACGGTGAAGCCGTCGAGTTCGGTCAGAAACTGTTCCTGGTCCGCCCGAGCTGAGGTCACTTGCATGCTTTCACGCGTTCTGATCGCAAATCGTGGGGAAATCGCGCTCCGTATCATCCGCGCCTGCCGCGATCTTGGCATCGAGTCCGTAGCGGTGTACTCAGAGGCGGATCGGGGCGCGTCGTATCTCGAGCTTGCGGATCAATCGGTCTGCATTGGGCCGCCGCCAGCGAGCGAGAGTTATCTGAACATCCCGCGGATCATCTCGGCTGCGGAGATCTCCGGTGCTGATGCGATCCACCCTGGTTATGGATTCCTTGCGGAGAATGCGCACTTCGCAGAGGTGTGCCGGGAGTGCAAACTCGAGTTTGTCGGTCCATCGCCCGAAGCGATGGCGCTGCTGGGCGACAAGATCTCCTGCAAACAGATGGCTCGTAAGGCGAAAGTGCCGGTGTTTCCTGGTTCGGATGGTGCGATCGAGGAAGTCGACAAAGCGATCGAGGTCGGGAAAAAGATCGGGTATCCGGTGATCATCAAAGCAGCGGCGGGCGGTGGCGGTCGCGGGATGCGGGTGTGCCGTTCGGATGACGAGCTTGAGAAGAACCTGAAGCAGGCTTCCACGGAAGCCCTCGCGGCGTTCGGCAACGGGGCTGTGTACGTCGAGAAATTCCTTGAGGATGCACGCCACGTCGAAGTCCAGGTCATCGGTGACAAGCATGGCTCGGCGGTGCACCTCTACGAACGCGACTGCTCAACGCAGCGTCGGCATCAGAAGGTCATCGAAGAAGCACCGGCGCCAGGGGTTGATCCAAAACGTCGGGATGAAGTGTGCAAATCGGCGGCACGGCTGATCCGAAATGCGAAGTACGCAGGTGCCGCAACTGTCGAATTCCTCATGGACGGCAAGCAGAACTTTTATCTGCTCGAAGTTAACACCCGTGTACAGGTTGAG
>JBCDAP010000149.1:0-5367 GCA_039185335.1 Planctomycetota bacterium
ATCGGATATCAGGACAAAGCGGTACGGTTCCGCGATCTCGCCTGCGGCTTGGTTGTACGCCTCGATCGTCTCGAAGTCTGACCGGAGGTACTTTTGGATAACCGTCTCCATGTGCTCGGTCATGTCAATCAGCTGCCGTTCGATCTGCACCGGATCGGTCCAGATCCGCCTCCCGACCGCGGATGGCTCTTGGTCAGACAGACTCATGAATCCCGCGAACGACTGGCCGAGCCCGATCGGATCCGCGATCAGGAACCGGGCCTTCCCGGCAGGAAAAGATGAGAGTACTCGGAGTGAGATCGCCCTGAGGGCGTCCAGTGCGCGATCGCGGTTCTCGTGGTCGTGATCGATCACATACGAGCGTGTCCCTGGCAGCCCGACCACCAGCGGTGTCTCAAAGACTTCGGGCAGCAGGAGCACATCGCGTTCAGCTTGCGGGACGGTTTGCAGTCTGGACTTCAGGTCCAGCCGCACGTGCCCGATCGGAACCGCCCACGGGACGCTACCCGGCTGAGGCATTGCGGCGAGCTGTTCCCATTCGGTGTGCCGGTCACGGCACATATCGTACAGATCTTCAAGCAAGCTTCGCGCCGGAACGACACGCTCCACGAGCAGGGAAGAAGCGGCTACCGACTGTGCTGCGAATGCCTCCTCGGCATGGGCGGTGGTGACTTTGTGATCGCTCTCAGCCGCATCAACCTCATTCCGGTACCGCTCTTGCGCGTCCGCTTCATGGGTTGACTTCCAGCGTTCAAGCTTTGACAGATCGTGCGCACGACGGTCTTCCAACTGCTTGGTACGTTCCGCATGGATCTCTGATGATTCGCGGATTTTCGAGCCCGTTGTCTTATCGCTCTTCTGTTGAAGGAGGCGAAACTCACGATCGGCATACTCAATCTGGTTGGCTCGCTTAGTTTCGATCTCTCGAACTTGCGTGGCGTGCCGGTGATTCTCGTTCGCCAAGACAGCTTTTGTTGCCGCCACTGCCTTTGAAACTGCATCCTCAGTCGCTTGCTCGGTCTCCCGGCGCTTGGTTCGGCTTTGAACGAGCTTTCCCAGCCAGCCTCTTTGGAGTGATTCGATCGCCTGAGCAGCACTTTGAACGCATTGGCTTGCGATCGCCAAAGATGGATGATCAAGATCATCTTGGGCGGGAAGCTCCGGTAGCATTCTCCCAGTCAGGGCTGAGAACTGATCAGCCAGGGCACGAGCTTGCACATGGAGCTCATTCGAGCTCGTGAGCGTCTCTTTGTGCTGCGCCAGCTCCTTGCGTAGCTCTGACTCATGAACGGTATCCGCCAGCCAGATGGCTTCCTCGCGCTTTGACTTTGCGGTTCCCACAGCTTTCTCGTGGGCCGCGCGGGCGACATGCTGCCGGTTGGCACGCTCGGCCTGCGACTTGGCGAGCTTGGTGGTGAATGTGGACTGGATCTCAGCGTGCGTGTCATCTGCCTGCTTGGTGATCGAACGACGAATCGTGTTGAGGTTGGAACTTGCCTCTGAAACCAACCTTGATTTTTCGGCATTGGCCGCCGTGATCTTTGTACTAAGCTCAGAGCGAGCCGCATCCATCGCATCGTTGTAGTTGGTGAGCGCTTCTTGAATATCGAACAGGGCATCTGCCTGGGCGTCAAAGCCCCGCCGAAGACCGGAGTGGATTGAATGATCCCGATCAGTGCTACTCACATGCCCGCCTTGCTTCATCACAGGCCGATTGTAAGCGTTCCATCGCTCCGTACACTCGCCTCGCGGCAGGCTCAACTGGATCGATGAAGTCCTGACCGAACTTCCGGGCCGTATCGTCATCCCAGACCGTTTGGCAACGTGACCAGGTGATTCTGAGCGATTTGACCGACTCGCTCAGCATACCTTTACCCGCAGACTGACTCATGGCTCTTCCCCGCCGGCTTCACCGGGAAGATCCTGAGACGCGCTTGACTGGCCCGGATTGTCTCCTGACCGCGCAGGCCGCTCGTCCGTATATGCCTGAAGCGCGTCAGCGATGGCGTCCAGGCGTCCGGCGGCGTGGTTTGAAAGGCCTCGAGCGATCGCTGCCATGGGCTGAACACTCGCGCGGTAACGCTCAATTTCACGCTCAAGCATACGGATACACCGCCGAGTGGATTCGTACTTTTCTTCCGCCTCGCGCACCAGACGTTTCGCTTTCTCGTACTCCAGACGCGCGTCGACAGACGGCCGTGGCGAAGGCCCCGAGCTTTGTTGAACGAACTTCGTTTTTGCACGCACCGCTTCTTCGGAGCGGATACGGATTTGACGCTTCCAGTGCGGGAGCTGTTGGCGCTGCAACCATGCGAGCGTCTTGGTTGCGTCACTGCCGCCGGCGACCAGAGCGGCCTGAGACTCCTCGCTGAATCGGATACAGGCGGCCCGAACAGTACCGATGACCTCAAGATCAGATACTCGTGCGCGGCCAGGCATTCGCTAACGCTGCTTCAGGTAGTCTTCGAGGCGATCCGCTTTGCGAAGCAAAAACGGGACCTGCTCGTCGATGACCTCTTGAAAACGCGCGAGCTGCCTCATGGTTTGGTCAAACTCTCCTTGGAACTTGGCCTGTTCTTGATCGCGCCACGACTGACTCAGGTTGTTCATTTGCCCACCGACCTGTGTCATTTGCTGGGCCATGCCGCTGCTGAACCGCTTGAGGGTCTGAGCAAAGCGGCGGATTTCCTCTGGGTCTGCGACAGCTTTAGCCATGGGCTTTGCCTCCGAGGTTGATACGGGAGGATTATTCGCACGGTTTCCAGATGGGCCAATAGGTCTGACCCACTCTCCAGAAATCACTCGCCGCCGTGCGATCGATTCTCAGTCTGCCAGATCTCTGTGACATGCCCCCCAGAAACTAGTCCACTCGCTATGCGACAATGCAGCGACATGGACGCATCTGGAAAGGCAGATTACACGCATCTGTGATGAGCGGCAGCCCGAAGTTGTCTCACGAAGGAGATCTCCGTGACCATTCCCACACTGCTCGCCATTGCGTTCAGCACCCAGGTCATCCAGCCGGATGTCCGCCAGCAATCGAACCGCCAAGCCGAGGGCCTCAAGGAAGTCATCCTCACTGACTTCGAGGGCGAGAAGGTCTCGGCCGGCTGGATTGTCGTCAACGATAATGTCATGGGCGGCAGATCATCGGGAGGCCCAGTGTTTAGTGAGGGTGTCCTGATCTTCACAGGAAACACGAACACCAACGGCGGTGGCTTCTCCTCAACGAGGACGGTACCGAGCCAGTGGAATCTCTCCGAGTACGACAGCATCCGACTCCGTGTCCGAGGAGATGGAAGAACGTATCTGGCCGAGATCAGAACTGATGTGACTTTCCGAGGCCGCGCGGTTGCCTACAGGGCCGAGTTTGAGACCGACGCCGACAAGGGTTGGCAGGAAATCACTGTGCCTTTTGCGAATTTCAAGCCGTCGAGCTGGGGACGTGATATCAGCGATCAGGTCGAAAAGATCAACACTTCAGGCATCAAGACCTTCGGTTTCATGATCTATGATGGGCTCGATGGGGCGTTCAAGCTTGAAGCAGATTGGATCAAGGCCGTTGAGATCGCGGATGACGATGAGTCTGGCGAACAAAGTCTCTAGTCTGTTCGTCTACGCAGATCGAAGCTTTCGATCGCATCGGTGATGGCCCTCTGCTTCTCGCTCAGCGGGCGACGATCCCTGATGTGGCGATCTGAAGCACGGCCTCACACACCTCGTTGACGATTTCCTCTCTCCGTTCCGAGATCCGCCAAGCCGACCCAATACCAAGGCTGTCCGCCTCGGTTTGGACAAGTCTTGGGGGCGGGTTAGTCAAAGTGAAGCCCAAACGCTGCTGTCTGGCGTAGCAAGCGCCTTCTGGTGTAGCACAACAATGTGCTCGCCCGTTCGCCTGCAACTACCTATGGCGTTCAGGCGAACCTACGGCGCATGATCCGCCGATACGAACGATCACTGAATCGAATCATCGGCTGGTTGCTGCTAGGATTTGTTGCGCAGACGCTGGTGGCTTGGGCGATCGGACTCAACCCACAGGGCTGGGCGGTTCACATCCCGCACAAGCTCGTATACGACGACAACCGGGTCGGTGCCATGTTTGCCGATGGGCGATACTCGGTCACCGTCGTGCATGCCCTCGCACCGTTGCGAGATGAGTTCCGTGTCCGATACAGCGACCTCGGCTCAGCAGAATCAGCAGAGGCATTCGTCACCCGTTGGCGAATAGCCAGCAACGAGATCGCCAAATCCAACACAATCTACGCAGGTGAACGAACGTTCCACGATGCACCACCGGGCATGCAGGTCTATGCCGAGGTGGAGGCTGTAGCGGGAATCGACACGGATGCCGTGTTCCCGGGCGGTGCCCGCGAGATCGGCGAGCGTGACCAGCTGAATGTTATGGCCACGGGATGGCCCTTGCGTTCGTGTCGGATGACGTGGATCGAGCGTGAGGACGAAACACTAGAGCCATTTCGCGGGATCCTGCTTGATCCTCGCGTGATCCCAAAGGCGTGGCGCAGCGGCACCTCTATGTACTACCCCGCGGACGAGACCCTCGGTGCAATCCCAGCGCGTCCGATGCTGCTGGGCACGATCGGCAATTCACTCGTCTTTGGTGTGTTTGGGTTCGTCGCAGTGAGTCTGCTAAGGCTGCTTCGCCGCCGGTGGCGTTTGTCGCGCGGGCTGTGCATCGGCTGCGGCTACAACCTGTCCGACGGTTCGGCTGGCGTGCTAGCGATGTGTCCTGAGTGTGGGTGTAGATCACGGTGACCTACATTGCGAGGTAACCGAATGCCCTCTCTGACCATGATCTGCACCCATGACTGATATCAGTGCCTATGTCGGTAGGTCACAGCCGGTTCACTTGGCGATCTGATCTGCCCCCAGAACCTAGTCCATCTGCTATGCGACAATGCTGTGGGATGGGCGCATCTGGGAAGGCAGGCAAAGCACGGCAAGGGTCTGGCATTTGGCAGAGCAGATCATTGGCAATCTGTATGATGCGGAGAACTCACCTGTTTAGGGGGCAGGCTAGCTGTGCCGCCAATTGGCGCGTGGCTTCCCAAGAATATGTACCTTTGGGCCACCCCGTTTGAGTGTGGTTTCGGCCCGCAAACAGCTCATTTGTTAGTCGGTTGGCGAGCTTCGTTACTGGCCGATCATTAGCGCCAGTCCCATTCAATGATCTATGAATGTGAATATTTATTTTATACTAATACAAGTATTAGTGCTGGATCTTATCGCAATAATCAATAATGATATAGTCTCTCTAAGCAGGAATGCGACCAGACATACAGATTTGAAGGGGTGATCATGATTTTTATCAAGTGTGCTCTTGCCGTTGCTCTGATGACTGGATCTGCC
>JBCDAP010000150.1:0-5347 GCA_039185335.1 Planctomycetota bacterium
GCTCCACGAAGCCGCTTGACCAATCAAGTTACAGTGTCTTGATTTACGACCAATCGTCCGCGAAAACGATCACAAGCAAACACAATTCGCCGAAAGACATAAGCACGAACCTCGGCACTCCCCAACCGAGCATTCCTGGAAACAAAGCAAACTTCAGTTGTCCGCCACTCCGCATTTCTTTCTATATCCTTACGTGCTTTTTCTTCATCATCATTGTGGTCATTCCATACTTACAAAGTATTTGCGTGCCTCGCCTTACGAATACATTCCTATCAAAAAACGACACAAAAACTATCAGAACCACAATCCAGGCAGGTCAGAAGAGAATTCCGGCACACCCAAAAACGATTGACGCTTGTGGCGGCCAGTGTATACTGCGCGCACACGTCATTATGTTGCAGGCCGCCTTGATGCGCCCTCAACTTGTTCGCTACACCAGTTGATTTTTTGGGAAGAATGACTATGAAACACGCATTGATTCTGTGCGCCTTTGGCGTCGGGTTTGTTTCGTTCGCGCATGCGGCGATTGTGGAATCCGGCGACGTCATAACGAATGGCACAACGACAATATATGGCACCTCAGGTGTCGGCTCGCTCCTCGTTGACGATGGATCAGATCTTGTGACACCAGGGCTGGTGCGGTTTGGCGAAAGTCCACTCGGCAACGGTACCGGCTTGGTCACGGGTGTTGGTTCATCGATCGTGGTTAACGGCAACATCAATCTCGGTAATGGAGGCACCGGTCTTTTCACAATCGCCGACGGCGCATCGGGCATTGCGAACGAGTTCTACATCGGGCAGGTCGCGGGCAGCGTGGGCGAGCTTGTCGTCACAGGCGATGGATCGATGCTCACCGGCACAGGGCTGAACACAGGCCTCGGCGCGAACGGCAAGGGCACGATCACGGTGGAGGACAACGCCTCGTTCGTGATGTTCGATCAGGTCGGCAATAATCCCTTCCTGCGCACCGCGCAAAACGCAGGCGGCGAAGCAACCATCAATGTCCGCACGGGTGGCTTGCTGGATATCACCGGCACGGGCAACGACGTTATCCATCTCGGGGAGCGCGGCAAGGCGACACTTAACATCGAAAGCGGCGGGCAGATGCTCGCTGGCCGCATGCGGGTAGCGCAGCTGGACGGCTCCACCGCTGACATCAACATCTCGGGTGCAGGCTCGACACTTGACGCAAGCTTCCTCTTCGCAGCGCAAAGGGCCAACACGACCGCCACGATCGATATCGAGAACGGCGGGCGTCTCAATGTTTCTGACTGGCTATATGTCGGTCAGGCCGGGACAGGAACGATGAACATCTCTGGCAACACCAGCGTCGTTGATGTCGACATCGACTTCTTCGTCGGCGGCGAGGTCGGTGGAACATCCGGCAACGGCTCACTGCTCGCGACCGATGGAGCAACCATTATCGTCGGAGACGATATGTACATCGGAACCGACATCTCAACAGGCGTTGCCACGCTGTCCGATTCCGGAACAACACTGAGCGTGAACGATCGCCTCTACGTCGGATGGGGATTCGACGGGTTCCCGGCCACCGGAACGCTCGACGTTGGGCGCGGTGCGATCGTCAACATCGCGGAGTCCGGCACTGGGCTCGGATTGGCGATCGCCGGAGAAGACACCGCCACCGCGATTTTCACCATCGGGGATGACGGCACGGGCAACATCGCATCCGGGCTGATCGAAACCGGTGCGTTCTTCTTCGGAAACGGATCTGCCACGCTGGATCTCGTTGTTGATTCCGGCATCACGCTCAACCTGGGCGACATGTTCACCCTCATCGACTACGCCACATGGGACGGCGATCTGTTTGCCAATGTCGCGGACGACGCGATTCTCATAGCGGGTCAATACAGCTTCCTGATCGACTACAACGACGACCTCGGCAGCAGTGACTTCGCGCTCACAGCAACGGTGATCCCCGCGCCGACCACCGCAGCATTGCTCGCCTTCGGCGGAGTGATCGCGTCCCGTCGACGTCGATAGGCAATTCAATTTCGGACAGACCAATCCACGCGTTTAAGAAACAAACAAAGAGGTGTCGTTCTGTACATCACCTCGTCATTGATCCATATCCCAAGTAAGGAGTTTGAGATGCGTCAACACCAAACAACCATTCTTTCTACAGCTCTCGCAGTAGCAGGGGCTGCACCAGCGTTCGCCACCATCAACGCAGCAGGCGACGTCAATCCTTCGCCCCCGGTCGCCGGGCAGGGCGTTGTCGTTGGCGATACCGGCATCGGCACACTCACCATCGATGCCGGCAGCGTGTTCTCGACCGGCACAACAAACAACGACCAGAGCGTCACCATCGGCGCCCAATCCACCGGCGATGGCACCCTCCTCGTCGACGGAATCGGCACCAGCCTCGAAACACGATTCCTCCGCGTCGGGGTGCTGGGCTCGGCATCCTTCACCGCTTCAGGAGGCGCATTCATCAGCGTCACCAACGACTTCAGCATCCGCGGCAACAACACCGCCACCGTGACAGGCACCGGCACGATCTTCGAAGCCGGCGACTCGATCTTCCTCAACGGCTCCACCGGCGCCACCCTCAACGTCCAAGACAACGCCACGTTCCGCATTGTCCCCCCCACCGACGACCGCCGATTCTTCATCGGTAGCAACCCCGGTGAGAAGGGCATCGTCAACGTCACCAGCGGAGCAACCCTCGAGTTTCTCTCAGACGGGACAGACCCATTCCGGACCTTCATCGGGTTCCAAGACGGCGCTACCGGTGAGCTCAACATCAGCTCCGGCGGACAAGTCACCCTGGGACGCACCGACGTTGGCACCGAAAGCCTGACCGCCAACGGCGTGATCAACGTCGACGGCGCCGGATCGACGCTCAACATCGTCACCACCGTCACGGGTGACGGCAACGGCGAGGGCGATATCCGCCTCGGCAGCAACGGCGGAGGCACTGCTGTCCTTAACGTCACCAACGGTGCCACCGTCAATGTTGAAGACGACATTTTCGTCGCCCTTGGCGACGACTCGAACGCCGCGTTCAACGCCCTCGGCGGCACCATCAACATCGGCGATGGCCTCTTCGTCGGCTACAACAGCACAGGTCCGCTCACTGTCGGAGCCACCGCACTCATCACCGCCAACCGCTTCGTCGTCACGAACACATCGCAAAACCCCAATATCACCCCCGGCCACGCCGCGGTAACTTTCAACCTGAGCGAAGACACCGCCGGCAACCCCCTCAACGGCCTGATCGACACCACAGACTTCAGCTTCCGCGACGGCACCAGCGAACTGATCCTGGATCTCGACAGCGCGGCGACCTTCGACATCGGCGATGTCTTTGTGCTCGTCGACTATGACACGCTTGGTGCCAACAGCTTCGGCGCTCCGGACCAGTTCTTCGACAACGTCGGCGACGACCAAGTGATCTCTTTCGATGGTGTCTCCTTCTTGATCGATTATGACGACGCGAACTTCGGCGGCACCGCGCTCACGGCAACAGTCATCCCGACACCTGCAGCAGCCATGCTCTTGCTCGGTGTCGGAGTGGTCGGCGGCCGTCGACGTCGTACGCAGATCTGATCGAAAGCCCCAAGGCATCTCGGACAGTCTTCCCCACCCGGGAAGACTGTTTCCTTTCATCGGAGTGAGAAAAAGTGCGTACATTCGCACGGCTGTGCGGTCAATCCACAGAATCTTCTGCCCGAACGAGATTGGTATGCCGAGGGCGTCTGTTGCCTCGATACCCGTTCCACCATAGTTGCCCGAATGCAGGCTTCCGACTCTCTCCCAAGACTCCGCCTACCATAACTCCCCCCGAAAGACCCACCCCACCAACCAACGGAGCGAATGATGTCCACAACCACCGCCAACACCGCAGGCCTCGCAGGCGTCGTCGCGGGTGATACCGAAATCTGTTCCGTTGAGCAGGGCGGCCTCCTCTATCGCGGCTACGAGATCGCTGACCTGGCCCAGAACGCAAACTTCGAGCAGGTCTCCTACCTCCTCCTCGTGGGGCATAAGCCCAATGACGCCGAGCTCAAAGCTTTCACAGAAGAACTCGCAGCTGAACGCCACCTTCCCGAGTTGGTGGACAACTACATCCTCTCCATGAAGGAGCCCCTCGCTGCTGGCACCGCCGCGCCGATGGATGTCCTCCGCTCGGCTGTCTCCATCCTGGGTAATCTCGACCCCGAGGCCCAATCGATCGATCCCGACGCCGAGCTCCGCAAGTCCAAGCGATTGCTCGCCAAGATCCCCGTCATCATCGGGCACTGCCAGAACGTGATCGACGGCGTTGACCTTGTGAAGCCCGACCCCACAGAATCGCACGCCGGCTCGCTCCTCACCATGATCCGAGGCGGCAAAAAAGCCACTCCTGAAGAAGAACGCATCGTTGATGTCTCCCTCATTCTTTACGCCGAGCATGATTATAACGCCTCCACTTTTACCTCCCGCGTGATCGCGGGCACACTCTCCGATCTCCACGGCGCCGTCACCGGCGCTATCGCGGCACTCAAGGGCCCGCTCCACGGCGGCGCCAACGAAGCCGCCATGGAGATGCTCAAAGAGGTCGATGAATTCGTCTCCGCGGGTAAGGGCTCGGTCGAAGACTGGTTGCGTGACGCCTTTGTTCAGAAGAAGAAACTCATGGGCTTCGGCCACCGCGTCTACAAGAACGGCGACCACCGCGCGGGTATTCTCCACGAGCTGGGACGTGCGTACACCGAGAAGAACCACGCCGACAAGCTCAAGCACTTCGAGCACGGCGAAGCCATGATGAAGATCATGGCCGAGGAAAAGACCATATTCCCCAACGTCGACGTCCCCTGCGGCATGACCTATTACGCCATGGGTATCCCTGTCCCGCAGTACACGCCCATCTTCGTCGCGGCCCGCATCACAGGTTGGGCAGCGCACGTCATGGAGCAACACGCCAACAACCGCCTCATCCGCCCTGTCTCGAACTACACCGGGCCCGCCCAGCGCTCCTGGAACGGATAATCTCACCAGGTGCGCGTTCGGACTCAACTGCTCCTGCTCCTGCTGGTGATGACCCTGATCCCGCTGCTCGTCCTCGCGGCGATCGGGCAGGCCGGCACGCGTTCTCTCGGGAGCAAGATCGAAAACGAAGCCACCAGAGAGATCAACAACGAAGCAAAGGTTCTCCTGAGCCGCTTTGCGAGTGAGGCGGCCGATCGCTTCCGTCGTGAGACGGAGGTACTCGAATCCGCCATGCTTCTCCAGAAGACCGCGGCCGAGCGTTTTCTGTATGTCGCCGAAATCCCCGAAGAGCGGCGCCGACCAATCTTGTTCGCCGATGAGCTTCGGCAACGACGCGAACTCCCCGAGGGCA
>JBCDAP010000151.1:0-5340 GCA_039185335.1 Planctomycetota bacterium
GTTACCGATCGTGGGAGCCAGTTCAGAGGTGGATTCAAAGGAAGAGTTGAGAGCCACGGTCTCGAACACGCCCGGTGCAGCTTCCGACATTGGCAACTCAACGCGAAGGTCGAGCGAATCAACCGATCGCTCAAGGCCTGGGCAAGCAGAACGCTCCTGCTTCCAAGTACCGAAGCGCTGCAAGCGCGTCTTGATGCCTACCAGCACTGGTATAACCAACTGCGACCACATGCCGCCCATGATACGTTGACGCCATGCGAGGCCGAAGCCGGAATCCGACTCGAAACACCCGTGCGTTACACGCAGAACGGTTCGATTCAGTCCGAGATTCAGGTGCGAAGAATGTCGGTTCGAGGCGATCCGAATCTGCTGTATCCCGCGATTCAAGTCAAAGAACGCCGGTTGAGTGCTGCATAGCGAGGCGCACAATCTCTTGGACCACCCAACGAAAGGGAATTGAAGCGACAGCGAACCAAACGAACCAGAAACCAACTCGTTCATCGCAATAGCTTCAGTCTTCAACTTGAAGCACGCTGTTCTCTGTGAGATCCCTTCGCTCGGCCTCTACTCTCGGCCTCTACTGCCTCTACTTAACCAACAAAAAACGCCGCCAATCGGCGGCGCCAGGAGAGGAACGATTCATCATTCAAACGGCTTGGATTCAGCTCACAGCAACCAGCAGATACTCATAAGGAACTTACTCCTATGGGCATCCCGCTTCGAAAGCATTCAGAAAACCGAGAACATCGGATTCTTCGTATTCCTGGTTGTTGTTGAAGTCGCCGGCCGGAGTCTGACTCGCAACGGCGTTCTGGAAACTGGCAACGTCAAAGAAATCCACTACGGCATCAGATGTGACATCGACCCGGCAGCCTGTTGCTGCCTTCAGGGTGAAGTGAAACTCGATAGGCGGCTGGAAGTCCCCGATGGCTATCCATGGTGAACCACCCGGTCTATCAAAGGTAAAGTATGAGTTCCCTCCAGCTGCGTTTCGTGCTGACCACCCCCACTCGTTACCTTCCGGCCCTGGGGTGTTTCCTTCGATGCTGAGCCAATACTTCACGCCTGCTGTTGCATCGAAGTCGATGGTTGCTGAATAAGAAAAGATGACCACCGGCGGGTCATTCTGGGTCGGGTCGGGGATGCCACTCCCCGAATCAGTCCGATTGACATCGTTCCCGACCAGGAAGCCTGTAACGGGATCGCCAACGCTACCGTTGTCGTCTGCGTAAATGACGATCACGAAATCATCTTCAACCGGGATTGGGCCGTCTCCGCCGAGCTGGAAGTAACCGCCCGACCATTCGATCCCAGTGATCGTTGTGTCTTCGGCCATCGTGAAGTCATCCGCCATAGCAAACAAGAGTCTTGTGTCGGAGGTATACACATCGTCCACGGTCGTCGTTTCAACCCCGTTGTCAAAGACAACGACCTGGGCCGTGACTCCGAGAGAAATCGAGCCGAGAGAGCCTGCTGCAATCGTCAGAGCAGCGATTGTCCTTCGAAACATACAACTATCCTTTCCTACTTGGATCACTATTGAGAACTTCAACTCAGCCGCTTGCGGCCTGGTTACCAATCGCTTGCACCCTGGTCCGGTACAAGCCCTTATCTACGCTCTCCGCCATCCGCGACAGATCTGTTTCTCTGTTCAGCAACATCGAGACCGATCGCGCTGCTTGCAGCGGGTTCTGAACAACTCTTGCGTAATCCAACAGCACCGCCGGCATGCCGGACTCATGGATGATTCGCTGGGCTTCCTCAAGGTGCTTGGTGAATATGCCCTTGAGTTTCTCGGGAGACATGTCGGCCCCGTGCGCACCGTTGCGTTCGAGCATGCGATACTGCGATTCCACAACCTCGTCGAGATCACGCAGCATGAAGAAGAACCGGTAGTTCAGCTTTGCGGGCAGGTGCTGAATCATCTGCACGACGACCTTGAGCGATTTGTTCTGGGCATCGACCACCCAGGCGTTGTCGGTTGCAAGCGATTTGGTTCGGTCGTATTCGAGGTAGCCGCGCGGATTGCTCTCGTCCGCTTCTCTGTTCCCGTCGGTGTGCGGCTCCACGCCTGCAGCCTGAAGCATCTGCATCATCATCGACGTCCCCGACCGCGGCAAGCCTGTGACGATCGTGATGTAGTCATCCGGATGCTTCACCGGGCTTGCGCGATTCCACCATACGCCCGATCCGAGCGTGGGCAGCACATCTGTACTGTCGTTTTCCTCAGTGATGCGATCGGGGATGATGGGATCATCCTCTTCGAAGTCCGGGATCTCCGGCACAGCGGCTTCTTCCTTCGAGAGCCGCTGTTCGCTGCTCACGGTTCGAGAAGCAGCTGCCCACTCGGTGTGCTCCGCGGCCAGCCAGGTGTTCGCTTGCGATTCATAGAGCGATGCCAGCGCGGTGTGCGCTTCTTCGAAATTCTGATTCTGCTGAACCGCAACTCTGAGCGTTTCGATCGCTTCTGTCTCGTTTCCGAGATTCACCAGTGCCTGCCCCAGCACGAAGTGTGCCCGCGGGTTGAAGAACATGCTCTTGACGGACGACTGAGCATGGGCAAGCGCCGATTCATTGCGCCCCTGGGCGAGATACACAGAAGCGAGCCCTTGATGTCCCTGCGGACTGTTCTCGTCTATCTTCAGGATGGTTTGCAACGCCTCGATGGCTTCGTCGTACATCTCGAGCTGCTGATAGGCCTCCGCAATCAAGGTGTAGAGCCCGGGCTTGCTTGGATCATCATCGATCGCACGCTTGAGACTCTCGACGCCTTCTTTGTACTGGCCTCGCGCAATCATCGCGTACGCGCCCAAGAACTCGAGCGCATAGAGATTCAGCTTGGCGCGGCCTTTCAAAGTTCGGAACTCAACACTCTCTTCCGAGGTGAGATACTCTTCCGCAAGAGAAGAAGTTTGCTCCTGATCCTGAGCAGACTCTTCGTTGTCTTCCTTTGCAGGTTTACTCTCAAGCTTCCGCTTCGCTACAATCTCGAGGTATCTCTGAACCTTCTTCTTAGCGACTTGGGCCTCGGAAATCCGCCTCACCTTGATCATTTCGACCAACGCATGGAGCTCATCAACCAAGCCGAGCTGTCGGTAGCACAACGCGAGCTGAGCTCCGATCCGATACTCGCTCGGGTTCTGTGCATACAGTTCTCGCAACAACGGAAGTGCGTCTTGGTGTCGATTGGCATCGAGGTATGACCGAGCAAGATTGAACTCCAACTCGACTTCCGCGCGCCGAACATTCTCGTCATCATCGTCTGATGGCGCTTCCATGTAGCCCAGATCGACAAGCTGCTGGATCGCCTGCTGAGACTGCTCAGGGGTGAGAACCTTCTCCGGATCGTGGCATGCATCATCTCCCTCAACGTCATCCCAACTCTCGATCGTCCGAACGCGCATCGGTGACTCGAAGGCGGTGGCGATCACCCTGCCATCCATATCCTTTCCAACCGGAAGCCCGTACAACGAAAGCACCGTCGGCGCCACATCGAGCAGGCTGAGCCCGTGCAGCTGCTCCCCCTTCTTGATGCCCGGGCCGTTGATGACAAAGATGCCCAGATCACGATGCTCGACCGCCGGACCGGCGGGCTCGCTCGGAACATACTTGGGGCGCAGGTGATCCGGATGGAAGCCATGATCGGACATGACAATCGTGGTCACGTCGTCTCCCGAAAGCTCCAGCAAACGCCCAAGCATCAAGTCGTGGTAGCAATACCCCATGGTGACCACGTTGTGGTAGAGATCAAAGTCTTCTTGCGGGATAAAGTCGCGACGCGGCGGGTGATACTTCATGAATGCGTGCGAGAAGTGATCAATGGCATCGAAGTACACACCCATGAAATCCCAGTCTTGAGACTCCAATAGCTGTGTCGCGATATTCTGAACGGATGTGCACTCGCAAAGGATCTTGGCGCACACCGCCATACGCTGATCATTGTCCTGATCAACTCGCTCTGCCTCTGGAATGAATGCGCGAATCTCGTCGGCGGTCACTTCTGAAATGTCGTAGCGGAGCGAAGTCAGCAACTCCGTCAGCTCTTCTGGATGAACAGACTCGGGCGGAGGTGCCTGCTTGTATCCGCTCTTCGTAGAAGATTTAAAAAACAAGTCCGAAACCATCGCGCCGTTGATCTTTTCAACAGGATTGCTAGGCCACCAACCCACAACCGAAGATCGAAGTTTGTTCTGATTGAGAATGTTCCAAACGGTTTTGGTTTTTCTCTGCAGGCTCGTTGTCGGCTGGATCGTCTGCCGATCAGGTGTCGGCTCGTAGAAGCCATAGATGCCGTGCTTGAAAGGGCGCTTGCCGGTGGCGATCGAGGTCCACAGCATCGGCGAGAGAACCGGATGCAACGTGCAGATGTTGCCCGAGGCTCCTGTCTCGATCAAACGCTGCAGGTGCGGCATCCTGCCTACAGCCATGAGCGGGCGGATCACCTTCCAGTCGGCAGCATCCCAACCAATCAGCAGGACTTTTCTTTTGGCTTTCGTTCTTTGCATGCCCGCGCCATTTATCATGGTGGAGACGCCCCCAACCCCGAGGGCGTCTCCATCACGAATCTCAAGGAAGACAACGAGGTGTGAAGACCATTACGACTTGCGTCGCTCGCGTAGACCCGCCGCACCGCAGGCCAATGCCGCCAGCGCGAGAGCACCCGGCGCGGGGATCGCACCAGCTGCGATCGCGTTGCCGCTGTTCTCGTAGGCATAATCAAGAATGGTGAGCGTTGCATTGCCCTTGGTCGAATCCATTGCGATGTGAATCCAACCGTTCAAGGTTCCCACACCACCACCGGATGTCGCACCGGTAAAGCGGACGCCCAGAAAGCCTGTCGCGATGTTGTCGGAAGCCGCAAACACGCCCCAGGGATCTTCTCGCACAACCCCTGAGTTTCTGTTCCCAAGCTCGCCTCCGAAGGCATTCACAAACATCCCGGCACCAGCACTGATGATCGCTCCGGATTCGAGACGAGCTGGGCTATAGAACCCGTAGTTCGTGTTGTCTCCCGCAATCCAGGCGTTCTCGTTGGTCGCGTTATCAGCAATGAGAAACCGGGTCTCTTGGATATATCCGTAAGGTGATGAGCCTTGAATCGCCAAGCGGAAGTCATACCCTCCACCGATGCCGTCCATATCGAGATCGAAGTAGCCGTAACCAAAGGAACCCGTTCTCTCCGAGACTGTGACACTATTGCCGGCACCCGAATGGATGATCTCCGCATCCGCCTGGCTGCAGGCAAAGAGCCCGCCAAGCGCTGCTGCGCCGTACCCAACACTGCGAAGATGATTCGTCTTTGCACACTCTCTGATACTCATGCTGGAAAGCCCCCATAAC
>JBCDAP010000152.1:0-5292 GCA_039185335.1 Planctomycetota bacterium
ATTCAACTCTATGCCAAATGATCGGCACATTACTACCCAGGGAAATGCGAAGATTGAGTTAGGAAACGGTGACAAACAAGTACAGATTTCACCGTGATCAGGGGAATGCACTCAACCGAAGCGCCCTCTGACGTAATCGGCCGTGCGTTGCTCTCGGGGAGCATTGAACACATCATCCGTCACACCCGCCTCGATCAGTTTGCCTTCATAAAAGAAGGCGGTCTGATCGGAGACTCGGGCCGCCTGCTGCATGTTATGAGTGACGATGATGATGGTGTACCGCTCTCGGAGCTCCTTGATGAGCTCTTCGATGCGGAGGGTCGACTGCGGATCAAGCGCCGAACAGGGCTCATCCATCAGGAGGACCTCCGGCGCCAACGCGATCGCCCGAGCAATGCACAAGCGTTGCTGCTGTCCACCAGAAAGCCCAAGCGCTGAGTCACCAAGGCGATCCTTCACTTCATCCCAGAGTGCCGACGATCTCAGCGCGTGCTCAACAAGATCATCGAGCTGACGGCGCGACAGCTTGTAATGAAGCTTGGGACCGAAGGCGACATTCTCACGGATCGATTTGGGGAAAGGGTTCGGACGCTGGAAAACCATGCCCACGCGTTTGCGCAGATCAACCGCATCGATCGAACCCGAGAGGATCGATTCGCCTTCAAGCTCGATCCGGCCGACAGCCCTCGCTCCTTCGATGCGGTCATTCATACGATTGAGCCAGCGCAGGAACGTCGACTTGCCGCACCCCGAAGGGCCGATCAGCGAAGTGACCCGATGACGAGGGATATGAAGATCGATATCGTGCAGCGCCTGGAAATCGCCATACCAGCAGTTGAAGTCCGTCACCGTGAGCGCATCTTCACAAGGCTCGAGCTTCACCTCTGCGGTGATCGCTGGCGCTGGTTTCTTCTCTGAGACGATGTTCACGCGATGCTCCTTTGCAGACGCTGGCGGAGAACAATAGCGATCGAATTGAGCATCAGCAGGATCGTGAGCAAAACAATAATCCCTGCTGCTGCTAGAGGCTGGAAGCCGCTCGGCTCCGGTAACTTCGTCCAATTATAGATTTGCAACGGGAGCGCTGAAAACTGGCTCATGAGGTTATTGGGCACAGCTGTGATAAGTGTCGCTGCACCGACAACCAAGATCGGAGCCGTTTCTCCGATCGCGCGAGAGAGAGCCAGAATAGCCCCCGTCAGAATCCCGGGCAATGCCATCGGCAGAACCGTCTGCCGAACCGACTGCCACTTGGTCGCACCGAGCGCCAACGCCCCCGAACGCATCGACTCCGGCACCGAACGGATCGACTCCTGGCTCGCAATAATCACGATCGGTAAAACAACCAGCATTAGGGTCAAACCGCCGGCGAGGATCGACACACCCAACGGCAACGCGAAGTAAAAAAGCTGATCCTCATCACCAAAGGTCAATCGCTGGTGGAGGCGATGCGAAGCAATGTCGGCCGTCGCAAAGGTGACCTCGTCTCCCGCCTTCGTCGTCATTCTGATCGACTCATCAGAGTATTGGTCGACACGACCGCGGTACTTGGTCCCGTCATTGAGCGTGTAGACCTGCTCGCGAACCCAAACCGTATCGATATCGTGGCGTTCGTCATCGATGAGAGAGCCTGCGACAAATCGCCGTTCACCGGTCTCGGGAAGCCGAAGCGTGTAGGTTGGCGGCGTGTAACCGACCAGCTCAACTGTGATCTCACGCAGCGGAAACGGATCCGAAAGAGCGATGTCTGTCTCAACATCGAACGAAGAGATCACGATCTTCGTATCCCCGTCATGTGTACGAACAATAAACTCGAAGTCTTCCGTGAACTGAACGGTGCCGTCAAAGATAGCTGTCTCGCCGACGCGAAGCTGTTGAGCCAGCTCTTCTGACATTTGGAAAACCGGAGCTTTGACCTCTCCCAGCAATTCTGAACGCAACACGGTCAGCGATGGATCGATGGTCTCCGTGAATCCAACGATGCGCTCGCCCGTGTTGAGTTCATAACGAGTCAGGCGATCAAAGTCCGCGGGTGCACCAAAGGCGCCGAACATGCGTACAAACGCGGTCAGGCCGATGAGGCCATAAACGATCGAGGGAACACCGGCGAGATTGCGAATATTTGTTTGGACGATGGAGTGCAGGAGGCGAAGCGGCCCGCGACGCGGCCTGAATTCCTCAAGGAACACCGCGGTCGCAACACCAAGCGGCAAGCCAGCCGCAGCGACAACAAGAATCAACGCGATCGACCCAACGATCGACAGGTACAAGCCCGCCTTCGATGAATCCGAACTCGGCCCCGCGGTGAGGAAGTTCATATCGAGCGCCGGGATGCCGCCCACCAGAATCGCGGTGAGAAGGGTGACCAACGCCAAGATCGCGATCACGGTCGCAGCGAGGCAGACCCCCAAAAAACCAGAATTTCTAAACGAACGCCCGTTTTCCGACCGCTTTTCGGCCGACTCGAGAATCCCGTGATTGTGCGGCTCGATCTCGTTCAAGGTGGCTGGGGTTTGAGGCATCTACTCGTACTCCTCGCGGAACCGCTTCAGCACCCAATTACCAGCGATGGTGAGTGTCAGCGTCATAATGAAGAGCGTAAAACCGACCACATACGCGGAGTAGTACTCAACCGAGCCAAACTGAGCATCGCCCAAGAACAACTGAACCATGTAAGCGGTCATGGTCTGCGAACCTTCGTGAGGACGGAAGACAATGCCTTCAGCACTCGGCCCAAAGGCCATCTGCGCAAGCCCGCCGGCCGCGAGCGCAACGATCATTGTTTCTCCAACAGCACGCGCAATCGCGAGCAAGAAAGAGGCAATGATGCCCGAAAGCGCCGCCGGCGTCACGACTTTGGTAGCAACATCAAACTTCGTCGCCCCCATCGCGAACGCACCATCCCGAAGCGACCTCGGAACCGCACGGAGCGCATCTTCCGACAGCGAACTCACCATGGGCAAGCACATAATCCCGACCGCGATGCCCGCTGAAGTCGAATTGAAATTGGCAAAGATCTCTGAGCCCGTCGTGTTGTAAGCCACCCACTGCAACGCCGGCGTGATCACCGTCAGAGCAAAGAAGCCATACACCACCGTCGGAATCCCAGCGAGAACCTCGAGCACCGGCTTGAGCACCGCTCGAACCCGTGTGCTGGCATATTCACTGAGATAAATCGCCACAATCAGCCCGAGCGGCAGGGCAACCGACGCCGCGATCACAGTGACCATCAGCGTCCCGGTCACCAAAGGCCACATGCCGAACGCCTTGTTCGCACCACCGAGCAACGGTGTCCACTCGATGCCGAATAGATAATCCGTCAATGAAACCGACTCAGCGTGCTTGTCTACAGTCGCTCGGAAGAAGCCGAAAAAGCGAGCGGTCTCCCAAGAAAGCACGCCGACGATCGCGAGCGTGACCAGAACAGAAAACAGGCCCGATGCGACAAGCAGCGAATAGACAATCCCTTCACGCACACGCCTGAGTGTGCGCGAAGGAGTCCGTGCCTGGGCAACGATCGCGGCGGCACCGTGGAGTTTCGTGGGCGTCGTGGTCATCGCGTCCTAAAAAGGAGAAGCAGTGATTATTCGAAGCGATCGGCAAGAGTCTTGCCGGTCTCTTCACCTTCATCATCGAGGTAGATCGAGCCGGTCAGGCGCTCCCCAAAGACCTCAAGGAATGCCTTGCGATAGTAACTCCGAGGCAATTGGACATAGCCCACTTCTTCCGCTGTTCTCGGCGCTGTGCGGAGATAGAACTCGACAAAGGCCGCAACCTCGGGGCGATCGGCCGCACGAGCGTTCACATAGATAAACAACGGACGGGAGAACGGTGTGTACTCACCCGACTCGATCGTGTCGGGCGTGGGCTTGACCGGGTCACCGCCCTCTTCAGGAACGATCGGAACCGAACGGAGCAAGTCCTTGTACTTGAAGTAGTAGGCACAACCGAAGAAGCCGAGACCGCCTTCCGCACCAGCAACGCCCTGCACAAGCACGTTGTCGTCCTCGGATACGGTCAGGCCCGTTGCGCGGAAGTCTTCATCACCAACCACGACTTCCTTGAAGTAATCGAAGGTCCCCGAGTCGGTCCCGGGAGTAAAGAGCTCCAGCTCCTTGTCGGGCCAACCATCACGAATCTGCGACCAATTGTTGATCGTCGATCCGGCACTAAAGATCTTGTTGAGTTCATCGATCGTAAGATCGGTTGCCCAAGTGTTATCCTTCGAGACGCAGATGGAGAGGCCATCAAAGGCAACAGGGAGTTCAATAAACTCAATACCGTTCTCACCCGCAATACGAACCTCCGCCGGCTTGATCGGGCGAGACGCATTGGAAATATCCGTCTCGCCTGCGGTGAATCGCTTGAAGCCTCCACCTGTCCCGGTCACAGCATTCGAAACGAGAACACTGGGATTGAGCTCAGAGAAATTCTCGACCACAGCCATCGTGATCGGGCCCACGGTTGATGAACCGGCAATCGCAATCTCACCATGAAGCGTCGTGCTTTGCGCGCGCAGCTCGGGTGAAGAGATCGCAAGAAAACCGGTCGCAAGCCCTATAAGGGACAGCGCAGAAAACAAGGGAATGAAACGTCGTGTCAGCATCATCATCTCTTTCATGTACCAGGGATGCGATAGAGAACCCGGGAGCAACAAGTCCGAGCTGTCGTATCGCTGCATCGTAGCCGAGTTGAGTGCAGGAATCAGGCTGCACGGAAGATCAGGGTAAAGGAGGTTCCGGCGGGATCAGTATCCGAGACACTCACGGAGCCTCCGAGTGCTTCCGCGATCGATTGAACAATCGCCAAACCTAGCCCCGATCCACCGGGCTTCCCTGCCTTCCAAAAAGCCTCGAAAATGCGTTCACGGTTCTCAGAGGCAATACCTGGGCCCTGATCGATGACCGCGATCGAGACCGCAGGCCTGCCCGCCAGCTCGGTTGCAGCCAGATCGACCCGAACCAATGAGGTCCCGCCCGCATGACGGACAGCATTCATAATCAGGTTCTCGAGCGCATGCTCGATCAGCCCGCTCTCACCCATCGCTTTTCTCTCGCACGCCCCGGTCACACGAAGCACAATCCCCGCTGCCTCAGCGAGACCACGAAGACGGTCACAAACACGGGCTGCGATCGTCGCAAGATCGATCGGCTCGCGTTTAATAGAAACGCGGGCATCGCTCGTCACAGCCGCCAGAATACCCAACTGTTCGGTCATCGCTGTCAGCCGCTCGGCATTTCGCTGTATCGCCCCCACGGCACCAGCCGCATTCTTCGGCAGATCCAAGAGCTC
>JBCDAP010000153.1:0-5265 GCA_039185335.1 Planctomycetota bacterium
GTGGCATCTTGCTCGGCACAATCCCGCCCGGGAACTTGCTCGGATCAGCGGTCGCCGCGGCAGGAACCTTCGGGCCGGCGAAGCGGTTGATCGCCTCCGCCTGCTCGATCCGTTCCTTCTCCTGCTTCTTCTCGGCGTGGATCTCGTCGGGCACCGGCCCGGGCTCGAAGTCGTCGAACACCAATGGCTCGATGTGCGCGTTCGCCTGGATCTCGATCGATGTCAGCAGGCCTCCCTGCTCGGGAGTCACCAGCGAGTACGCTGTCCCGGCACGCCCTGCTCTCGCGGTCCGACCGATGCGGTGCACGTAGATCTCGGGGTCCTCGGGAAGGTCGAAGTTGATCACGTGCGTGATCCCGTCGACGTCGAGGCCTCGTGCCGCGAGGTCGGAGGCGACGAGGATGTGCAGGTCGCCATCGCGGAGGCGCTTGATGATTGAGTTGCGTTTGGACTGCATCAGGTCGCCGTGGATGCCCACCGCGTCGATGCCCGCGTCTTTCAGACGCATCGCGATCTTGTCCACCGTTCGCTTCATCTGGCAGAAGACTACCGCGAGTTCCGGCTGTTCCTTCTTGATGAGATGGATCAGCATCGGACGCTTGTCCCAGGGCTGAACGGAGATGTAGTGCTGCTTGACGAGCGAGACGGTGAGCGATCCGGTCGTGGTGCGCACATCGACGGCATCGGTCATGAAGCTCTTGGCGAGCTTCTCGATTTCGTCTGAGATCGTGGCGGACACGAAGATGGTCTGGTGCTCGTTGGACTTGACCATCGACAGGATGCGTTTGATGTCTTCACGGAAGCCGATGTCGAGCATGCGATCAACTTCGTCGAGGACGATCTGTCGCACGGATCGCAGGTGCATCACCCGGCGTTCCACGCAGTCAATGAGACGACCTGGCGTGGCGACAATGATGTCGGGGCCGGTCTCGAGTTCACGGACTTGCTGGTCCATCTTCTTGCCGCCGTAGACCGCGGCGATGCGAAGAGGAGTCCACTTCGCGATCGCATCAAGTTCTGCAGCGATCTGGATCGCAAGCTCGCGCGTCGGTGCGAGGATGATGGTTTGGAACGGGGTCTGGCGCTTGCACGAGTGGATCACCGGCATCCCGAACGCAGCCGTCTTGCCCGTTCCTGTACGCGCCTGCCCAAGAACGTCCTTGCCCGCGATGATCGGCTCGATGAGCTGGGCCTGGATGTGCGTGGCGTGGGTAAAGCCGTGCTCTTCGATGCCTTTGAGGATGGAGCTGCGGAGCCCCAGCGACTTGAAGGTCTTATCGGAGAAGATCTCTTTCCATTCTTCAGAACCGACTTCAAGCTGGTGCCCACGCTTCTGCTTGCGGGTGGGCTTCGCATCGTTTTCGTTCGTGGCATCCGCCTTAACTTCGACATTGGCATCAGCAGGAGAGTCCGCCTTCTTCGAACGCGAACGCCGCTTCCGCTTGGGCTTACCTTCTTCTTGGCTGTCATCGCGGGGCGTTGTGTCAGACGATTCACTCGCCGGAGCGTCGGTCTGGGTTTTTTCTTCCGCGGGCGTGGTCTTCTTCGATCGCGAACGCCTTTTCTTTTTCGGAGCGGCTTCGGGCGTTTCCGTTTCGGGAGCTTGATCCTTTGTTTCGCTGTTGTCGGCGGTCTTCTTCGTGGTCTTCTTGCGACGACGGGGCTTCTTCGCCTGGGGGGTCTCGGAAGCTTCTGTCGCGTCTTTGCTCGGTGGGCCCCACTGATCGGCCGCCGATGGGACCGACTCGATTGTCTCTGTACCAGTGGATTCAGCGCCCGATGGGGCGTCGCTCTTGGTGGCCATGATGGCTCCGCGTGTTGTCGCGGGGCGAGCGGCTCTTCACCGATGTCAGGCTTTCAGGCTGTCTCATCGGGCTGAGAGAGCCAAAAAGCACGAAATCGGCAGGTGAGCCACTAGCGCCCGGTAAAGGAAAATGGAGACCCCCGAAGATCGCCGATCGATCGTCAACACGGGGGGGAGCGTCAGCTCGCTTGTTCTTCATCGTAGATTGTCTCCCCGGTCGATACAAACGATGATGAAATAAACACGAAGGTTGGCATTTTCCCGTACAGCTTCCAAGTATTCGTTTGAGGATCGCGACTTTGCAAGGCACCAGCCATCTCGAGATCGACCTGACCGCGATTGACCACAATCTCGCGGTCCTTCGGCGTGCGCTGATTTCTTCGGGCCGGTCGGCCAAGATCTGCGCGGCGCTCAAGGCCGACGCGTACGGCCTCGGAGCCGTCCGGATCGCCAAACGCCTCTCGATCCGTGCGATCGACATGATCGCTGTCTATACCCTCGACCAGGCCCGCGATCTGGTGGATGCCGCTATCCAGCAGCCCATCCTCGTCCTGATGCCTGCGCAGGGTTTCGATCGTTCCGACTCGCTCTACCGAGCCGCCCAGCAGGGACGGATTCACTTCACGATCCACGATCTGCATTCGCTAGAGCTCGTGGCTGCACTGGGCGAACGCCTCGGCATGGCTCTTCCTGTTCATGTCGAACTCGACACCGGGATGGCGCGAGGAGGCTCCAATCCGGAAACAGCCACCCAGCTTGTGCAACAGATCGCCGACACGCGACGGTTGTGGCTCGCCGGCCTCTCCACCCAATTCGCCTCCGCAGGGACCGACGAGCTCATGACGTTCGAACAGGCGTCGATGCTCGCGGACTGGGCGGCTGATCTCGGAGATCTTGTCCCGAGCGACTGCGTGATGCACCTCTCGAACACATCGGGTGTCTTCCGCAGCGCCGCGCTGCACTCCGGGATGGTCCGTGTCGGTGCGGGCTTGCTCGGGTATGCGAGCGAGCACTTTGGTGATCCTCAGGCAGCCGAGCTGATCGACCTTGCCGGCGAACTCAAGCCCGCGGTGCGATGGCTCAGCCGGATTGTGCATGTTCAGGAGGTCGAAGCCGGTCGGACCGTTGGCTACGCCGCGGCATGGCGCGCCACGCGTCGGACACGCCTCGGGCTCGTTCCGGTTGGCTACGCCGAGGGCTATCCATACACGCTTTCGTCCGATCTCCGCCACGGCGCGGCCGGCGAGATGACGAAGGTCGGTGTGTCCACCGCGAACGGAACGGAATATGTGGATGTGATCGGGCGCGTGTCGATGGACCAGATCGTCATCGATCTCACCGATCTCGATCAGGAGATCACCATCGGCTCCACCGTCGAGCTCTATGGGAACGAGAAAAATGCACCCAACCATGTCCCCACGCTCGCCAAAGCAGCGGGTGTGAACACTTACGAGCTGCTGTGTCGGGTCAATCCAAAAGTGCCGCGCGTCTACCTTGCGGTCGAAGAGGCGAAGGCTGTACAACGAAGCGATGTCGCCGCTCTCGCACGATGATCTTCGGGTTGCGTCTGCCCCCACGGCAGGCTCTCATGGTGTCATGCACCGCGTCGAACTCATCACCACAGGCGGAACCATCGAGAAGACCTACGACGAGCGCACCGGCAAGCTCGCCAACCATCGGTCCATCGTCGATCGCATGCTCCGTCGTCTCAAGCTCCCGGATGCGATCATTACCGTTCACGAAATCCTCTCCAAGGACTCACTCGAGTTCACCGATGCCGATCGCGAGCTGATCCTAGAAGTTACCAGTTCCTCGCTACAGAATTCAGCGCCCGGCGATGATGAGAGTGCTTCCGTCGTGATCCTTCACGGCACCGACACGCTGCCGATCACAGGCGAATACTTGTGCGATCAACTCGGCGAGATCACCGGGCGTGTCATCCTCACCGGCGCGATGAGGCCCTTCGAGATGCGTCGGTCCGATGCCCTGCAGAACCTGACCGAAGCCATCCTCGCGAGCCGTTTGCTCTGGCCGGGTGTGTACTGTGTCGCTCACGGCAAAGCCCTTCGCTTTCCCGGCGTGATCAAGGACAGACAAGCGGGCACGTTCGTCTCTGAAAACGGATGAATCGTGCTCACACGTCGCAAGCTTGCTAAGAAGATCCATCGACTCAAAGTCTACGGAGTTGTTCTGCTCGCCGTCGGCCTCTCTCCTCTTCTATTCATCGCTCTGTACTTTGTTGGCATCATCCCAGCCATTCTTGTTGCATTGTTTATCGGTTTCCTCACAGCAACTCCTCAAGGCCACAGACTCGCCAAGAGGATCGGGCTTGAACCACGCGGCATCTCGGTTCTCGAGGATCGTCTTGCCGCACGCTGCGCCGAATGTCGCTACGACCTGAGTGATCGCCGGCCCAAAGAAGACATCGGCGAAGTCATCGAAGTCACCTGCCCAGAGTGCGGTGCGATAAACCGCTTGATCTAAAACATCCAAAGAAAAAAGCCCACGCTCGGCGTGGGCTTTGGTGATTTCTATGAAATGAGCTGCTTAGCCCGCGTTGTTGCTTTCGGATCCACCACCGACGAGGACGTCGGTGAGGTCGGCCGTTGTTGCGGTCGGATCGTCGGCTGAGGCACCGAGCTGTTCCGCCGCGTAAGCCGCCTCGGCAAGCATCGTCTGCTCGTCCTCGGCAGGCGAGGTGGGAGGCTCGGCCAAGTGACGGATCTCGAGGTTCGAGTAGGCACGGAAGCCCGTGCCCGCCGGGATCAAGTGACCCAGCAGCACGTTCTCCTTCAGGCCGATCAGTTCGTCCCGGGCACCCTTGAGCGATGCCTCGGTCAGCACCTTCGTCGTCTCTTGGAAGGAGGCTCCGGAGAGGAACGACTCGGACTGCAACGACGCCTTGGTGATGCCAAGCAGCAGTGTTCGGCCGGTCGCAGCCTTCGCACGCTTCGCCTTCGCGGGTTCAAGCCCCGTGGCTTCCGCCTTGGCGTTTGCTTCCCGGATCTCGTCCTTCGTGTACAAGCGATCGAGCTGAAGGTCGGTGCCGCCGATATCGGAGATGCGTCCGAGCTCGGCGACACGGTTGTTCTCCTTGCGGAACGCAACCTTGTCGACAACTTCGTGAGGCAGGAACGCGGTGTCGCCCGGGTTTTCGACGCGGACCTTACGGAGCATCTGAGCCAGGATGACTTCGATGTGCTTGTCGTTGATGGGCACACCTTGAGCACGGTAGACGTTCTGCACCTCGTCGAGCATGTAGCCGTAGAGCGCGTCTTCACCCTTGATTCGCAGGATGTCGTGCGGCACGAGCGGACCGTCGATGAGCGGATCACCCGCGTTGACGTCATCGCCCGAGTGCACGAGCAGGTGACGGTCCTGCGGGACGTGATGGTCCTTCTCGATGCCGGATTCCGAGATCACGCGGATGGTCATCTTGCCCTTGCGCTTGTCGGACAGGA
>JBCDAP010000154.1:0-5254 GCA_039185335.1 Planctomycetota bacterium
GAAGGAAACTCAGCAAACGTCGGCAGAGGTGCGCCGCGTGCTCGTCGTCGTCAGCAACAAGATGCACGACACCCGAGTAGTGCGTGTGGGCTTCTGGACCACCAAGCTGCTCCGCGGTCACTTCTTCACCGGTGACTTGCTTGATCACGCTAGGCCCAGTAATGAACATCTGCGCCTGCCGGGTCTGGATAATGAAATCCGTCAAAGCCGGCGAATAAGCGGCTCCGCCGGCGCAAGGGCCACAAATCAATGAGATTTGCGGAACCACTCCCGAAAGCAGAACGTTCTGATAGAAAACTCGCCCGTAAGCCGCGAGTGCATCTACGCCTTCCTGAATACGAGCTCCACCAGAGTCATTCACAAAGATAAAGGGAGACCCAGACTTCAGCGAAGCCTGCATCATCGCAACAATCTTGTCGCAGTGAACCTCGCCCGCAGCACCCCCGACGACCGTGAAGTCTTGAGACGCAACGTGCACAAGACGCCCGCCAACAAGCCCGGAACCCGTCACCACACCGTCGGCGGCAAGATCTTTCTTCTCCATGCCGAAGAATGTGCAACGATGACGAGAAAAGCCATTGCGCTCTTGAAAAGATTCAGGATCCAATAGCACCGCCAAGCGCTCACGCGCTGTCAGCTTCCCCGCAGCCCGATGCTTCTCCTGACGATCGGCACCGCCGCCAAGCAACAACTTCTCGCGATGCTCACGCAAGTAAGCGATACGCTGCTCCATCGTCCCCGCAACATTTGGCACAACGCCGTTAGCTTCGGAATTCACGAGAGAAGTTGGTTCAGTGTGTGTGTGAGGCATGATGGGCGCCTATGCAAAAGAATTTCCCAAGACTCTTTTAAACCTCCGAGCCCGGCTCGCACAATTCGGTCAATACGCCGTGTGACGCTTTAGGGTGCAAGAATGCAATACGTGTATGGTGCGCGCCATCGCGAGGAGTTTCGTCAATCAAGCGTACGCCGGCATCCTTCAATGCAGCGAGCCGCTCTTCGATGTCCGCAACGGTGTAAGCCACATGGTGAAGACCCTCACCTCGCTTCTCGAGAAAGCCCGCGATCGGAGAGTCCGGTGCTGTTGGTTCAAGAAGCTCGAGGCGGACATCACCAACCAGAAAAAAACCGACCTTGACCTTCTGATCCGCTACGTCTTCAACAGACTCAAAGGTTGCGCCGAGCGTGTTCTCGTAGAAATTGCGATGATCTTCGATGGAATGAACAGCGATCCCAAGATGATTGATCGCTTTCACCGCTGCAGGAGGGCGACAATCACACCCACCGCAAGGACTTTTACCCTTGTCTATCAGCCTGGTCATGGGCGGTCCTTTCTGCTGTTCCAAGGCCCTCAGGATGACTCACATTCCCTCTATTTAGTGATCCTTGGAGAGGTAAATTATAGCGTTTTCCCTGAGTTGAGACTATGGTTATACGCAATTAAACGAGATTTTTTCCGGCTTAACAAGATATTCGTGGAGTCGTGATCGAGAAACACTCAATGGCTGCGATGAGCATTCCATCGCTCCTCAATGGCTGCTTCGAGTTCTTCCACCCCGACACTTGGAGGCATCTCAGCTGCCCGAACGCGTGCCCGAATCCGTTCCCACAAAGAACGTATCCGTCGGTCCTCCCAGACAAGCGTGCGAATGCGCTCCTCCAGCATAGTTCGCATCCACCGCGTCCCTTGCTGCGCACGCCGAGACTCTAACTCACCCGATTCACGTAGTCCGGTCGTGCGTTCGGCGACCGCATTCCAGACTTCGCGAAGACCGACACCGGTCACCGCGCTGCAGGAGAGAACAGGAACCTCCCATCCGTCATCGCGCGAGGCGATCGAACGAACCACTCCCTTGTATTCAGCTGCGGCTCGAGTCGCCGCATCTTCAGTTTCCCCGTCCGCCTTGTTCACAGCGATCACGTCTGCAAGCTCAAGCAAACCACGCTTAATCCCTTGCAATTCGTCCCCAGCGCCAGGCAGCATGAGAGCGAGAAAGCAGTCGGTCATCTCGGCGACAGCTGTTTCGGATTGTCCAACCCCGACAGTTTCCACAAGAACGATGTCGTAGCCCGCGGCTTCACACAACAAGATGGTCTCGCGTGTCCTCGAAGCAACCCCGCCAAGTGTCCCCGCCGATGGCGAGGGTCTGACAAAGGCGCGATCGTGCGCACTCAGCCGGATCATCCTTGTCTTGTCACCAAGGATCGAACCTCCTGTCACAGAAGAAGAAGGGTCGACCGCGAGCACCGCGATGCGATGGCCTTGCTCCACGAGCTCCATTCCGAGCGACTCGATGAAAGTCGATTTTCCAACACCCGGCACACCGGTAATACCAACCCGCATCGAAACCGGATCGGCTTTCGTACGTTCAGCGACGGCAGAAAGAAGCTCTCGCGCGAGCAGACGATGCTTGGGGCTTCCAGACTCAACAAGGGTGATCGCGCGGCCCAGCATCGCCCGGTCGTGTTTGAGAACACCCTGAGCAAGATCCCCAACAGAAGGTGACAGCGCACGGGAACGAGCTGGTGGAGGTTCGGGGACCGCCGCTCCCGCAAGCACAGTGAGATGTTCATCTCGACGAGGTGCCGATTCGCCGTGTCCGCGACATGTTGATCTCGAACTACACATCGATTTCTTCCGGCCCCATGAGCTGTTCCATCAGCTGCTTCGCTGCAGATGTAATTACAGTTCCAGGGCCAAATATCGCCGATGCACCTGCTTCATAGAGTGCTTGATAATCTTGGGGCGGAATTACACCGCCAACAACGATCATGATGTCTTCGCGCCCGAGCTTGGCGAGTTCTTCCTTCAAGGCGGGAACGAGGGCGAGATGGCCCGCCGCAAGCGACGAGACACCAATGATGTGAACATCGTTTTCGACCGCCTGCTTTGCTGTTTCCTCCGGTGTTTGGAAGAGTGGCCCGATGTCAACATCAAAGCCCAAATCTGCATACGCGGACGCAACTACTTTCTGCCCTCTGTCATGACCGTCTTGCCCCATCTTTGCGAGCAGAATGCGAGGACGACGCCCTCCTTGCTCGGCAAATTTTTTAACAAGTTCGCGAACACTCATCACATTGTCTGCCGCATCCCCCTCATTCATTTCTTTGACATACACACCACGAACTCCTTTGGTCTGTGCCTGATGTCGACCAACCACCTTCTCAATCGCATCAGACATTTCTCCAACGGTTGCCTTCGCGCGTGCTGCATCGATACACGCTTCCAGGAGATTACCCTTGCCTGTTTCCATGCAACGCGACAAGACCGCTAGCTTGGTTTCGACCAAGCTTTGATCACGTTCGGCACGCAGCTTCTGCAGCCGAGCAATCTGCGACTCGCGAACCGCGGTATTGTCAACCTGAAGAACTTCAACCTCTTCTTCTTTATCTAAACGGAACTTGTTGACACCCACCACGGTCTGCATCCCGGCATCGATGCGTGCTTGAGTGCGTGCCGCGGCTTCCTCAATTCGAAGCTTGGGAATACCCGCTTCGATCGCCTTCGCCATTCCACCGAGTTCTTCAACCTCTTTGATATGGCTCCAGGCTCGGTCAGCAAGCTCATGCGTGAGACGCTCGACGTAGTACGAGCCTCCCCAAGGATCAACAACCTTGCAGGTATCTGTTTCTTGCTGCAGGAAGAGTTGCGTATTACGAGCAATCCGTGCAGAAAAATCGGTGGGCAGTGCCAACGCTTCATCGAGCGCGTTCGTGTGAAGAGACTGCGTGTGCCCCTGTGTCGCGCCCATGGCTTCGATACACGTGCGCACCACGTTGTTAAAGACATCCTGAGCAGTGAGCGACCACCCGGATGTTTGCGAGTGCGTACGAAGGCTCATGGACTTGGGGTTCTTCGGGTCGAACTCCTTGATGATGCGTGCCCAGAGAAGGCGAGCGGCGCGCATCTTGGCTACTTCCATGAAGAAGTTCATGCCAACTGCCCAGAAGAACGAAAGACGCGGTGCGAAGGCATCAACGGATAGACCCGAACCGATGCCCGCGCGAACATATTCCAAGCCGTCAGCAAGGGTGTATGCGAGTTCAAGATCCGCCGTGGCTCCCGCTTCCTGCATGTGATAACCAGAAATCGAGATCGAATTAAAGCGCGGCATGTGCTCAGACGTAAATCTGAAAATATCACCGATGATCCGCATGGACGGGGCGGGTGGATAGATGTACGTGTTGCGAACCATGAACTCTTTGAGAATGTCGTTCTGGATGGTCCCCGAGAGCTGGCTCTTCGAAACACCCTGCTCCTCAGCGGCAACGATGTACAAGGCCATCACCGGCAAGACCGCACCATTCATCGTCATCGAAACGGACATCTGGTCCAGCGGAATGCCATCGAAGAGAACTCGCATATCTTCGATGGAGTCGATCGCGACGCCCGCCATTCCAACATCGCCAGAAACACGCGGATGATCCGAGTCATAGCCGCGGTGCGTGGCAAGATCGAAGGCGATAGAGAGCCCCTTCTGCCCAGCAGCGAGGTTTCGCTTGTAGAAAGCATTGGAAGCTTCGGCGGTCGAAAAACCCGCATACTGGCGCACGGTCCATGGACGCATCACATACATGGTTGTGTACGGACCACGAAGAAATGGAGGAAACCCCGGGAATGTATTGAGATGCGTTAACCCATCCAGATCGGCGCTGGTGTACATTGGCTTGACCGCAATCTGCTCCGGCGTGTTCCATTCGAGCTCATCCACAGGCATCCCGGTGAAGTTGCTCGCTGCTTGCTTCCAAGCATCAAGATCGCCCCGGCGTTCGCTGTCTCCAAGCTGAACTTCACCAAAGTTCGGAATCGCTGCGGTGTTCATTGCCGCGGTGGTCATGCCAAGACCCCTTCCTCAGTAAGCAGTTCGGTCAGCGTGCCGAGCACATCGCACTTCATGAAGATGAACCGATCAACCCCCGCCTCGCGATACTTTTCTTCGCGTTCGCCGGGATGTCCTGCCAAGATCACGCATCGAGCATCGGATCGGTGCAATTGTGGAGCGAGCGTCTCAACAATCTCTGCATACTTCTGGTCCGTCGAACAAATGACTGCGATAGACGCGCCTGATTCGGCGAACGCATCGGCAGCGTCGGAAACCGTGGTGTAACCATCGCCCGCAACAACCTCAAATCCTCCGGCACCAAAGAAATTGCGAGCAAAGCCCGCGCGTGCGTTGTACTCCGCGGGAGTACCAATAGTCACAAGGAAAACACGCGGGCGCATCCCTGTCGTATTGAGGTGCAGATCGGATGC
>JBCDAP010000155.1:0-5254 GCA_039185335.1 Planctomycetota bacterium
CGCATAGACATACGAGGGCGGGAAGTACTCATTATCAACCACATACCCCTGAACCGCGATCGTGACCTGCCGCAGGTTGTTCGTAATCACCGCCTGCTGAGCCACGTTTCGTGCACGCCCGAGAGCTGGAACAAGCAGACCGATCAACAATCCAATAATCGCCACGACGACCAGCAATTCGATCAGCGTGAAACCACGATTCCTGTTCTTCAGCATCTTTGGAACTCCACAGGCCATATCAGGCTTTCCACTCAGACATTCAAAAATTACTGCACCGATGTTTAGATCTCGTTACGAACAAGAAAAGAATGGGACATATCCTTGTCCTGTAAGACATCTCTCAACGATCGCGGCAACAGTATCAAACCACACTCTACAAACCGCTGTGCCATCACAAACAAGGCACGCATGCGGCTCCGCCTTATGCTAGCCTCTCTCGTTCTCAAGCCAAGCCCGGCCCCGTAGCTCAGCGGTCTAGAGCAAGCGACTCATAATCGCCTGGTCCTCGGTTCGAATCCGAGCGGGGCTACTTAGATCCTGTAAAAACAAGCATCTAGCACTATTGACAAAGAAACAAGCTCATCGACGCTTAACAAGCAAGCGTTTTCATTAACGGAATCTTTGCGCAGCGCACGCGAAATCTTTTTTTTGGAAGTCATTCGGTAATGCGTTCAACCAACCACACCACCGGATGGATTGCTTCGAGCTCAGCAGCATCATGAATCTGATGACGACAACTCGTCCCTGTTGCAAGCGGCGAGCACCCTGAACGAGCAGCAAGCTCTGGAACCAACCGCTGCCGCGCAATCTCCATCGAAAGATCGTACCTGGACGACGTGTATCCAAAGCTGCCGGCCATACCGCAGCACCCTGCATCTAGCACTTCGATCCCCTCTTCTCCCACCACACGACGTAGCAGACCCACGGTCGAAACGCCCCCAAGAACCGCTTTCTGATGGCAATGCTGATGAAGCACAATACGTTCGCCATCAACTTTGAATTCTGGCTTCTTTGGGTGCTCGGCCCATCGCTCTTCTAGGAAGTCCTCGACCATATGTGTCAGGCCAGCCAGCGAAGAAGCCTCTTGGCGCATCATATGATGAAGCGATGTCCACTCATCCCTGATCGAACTCAAGCAACTCGGCTCGCACACAACGACAGCACAAGCCCCTACTTCTGCGACTTTCGCCGAAAGCTTCGAGATTGACGCTTCAACTACCCCACGAGCCTCTTCCAGCATGCCGCTCGAAATCAAGGCTCGTCCGCAGCAACCTGCATCGGCGAGTTCAACGGTGTAACCGAAAGCGTTCAGCAACCGTGCCGCCGCAAGGCCAATGTCTGGCTCGTTGTACGAGGTGAAACAATCTCCATACAGCACCACGACAGGGGATCCCTCCGGCAAACCGCTGTTTAGCTTCATCCCCCTGGCCTGAACGAACAGCGATCTTTCGAACCTCGGCAGTGAACGTTCCTTCGCGAGGCCGAGCAAGGCATTATTCAGAGCACGCACTGGCCACAACTTCGCCACAACATTGCTAAGAGGCGCAAAGCGGGATCCCATCTCATTCAACTGACGCACACGCCCGAAGAACTTCGTCCGAAGCGGCACCCTACCCTTCTGTTTGTACCCCTGCGCGAGGTACTCCGCTTTGTAGGCCGCGACATCGACGTTGCTTGGACACTCCGATTGGCATGCTTTGCATGACAAGCAAAGATCCAGCGTCTCGAGCACACCCGGATCATTCCACACATCCTTCTCACCGAGCTGGCCGGTCATCGCCATGCGAAGATGATTCGCACGTCCACGCGTCGCGTGCCTTTCATCGCGTGTGACCATATAGCTCGGGCACATCGTTCCTTCGTTTCTTTTCCGGCAAACCCCAGCTCCGTTGCACGCTTCAACCGCGTGCCCGAACCCACCGACCTCCTCATAGTCAAAGTATGTCTCCACATCGACCGCGTTCACCGCCTTCCTATCCGGACGAATGCGCGTATTCGTGCTCATACTCTCGATCTCCCCAGGAGAAACGATGTTCCCTGGGTTCAACAATCCCTTCGGATCAAAGATCGCTTTGATCTCTCGGAACGCGTCCATGAGCTCAGGACCAAAATAATCTTCCAAAAGCGGACCTCGCGCGCGGCCATCACCGTGCTCGCCGGACATCACACCACCCAGCTCTTTGGCAAGGGCAGCCGCCCCCACCGCGATCTTGTGCATCCGCTTCTCGTCTTCCGTGTCACGCAGATCGAGCAGCGGTCGTACATGCAGAACGCCCACCGAAGCGTGCGCATAGAAGCTCGCTCTTGTGTCGCACGACTCGATGAGTTCACGGAAACGACGCACGAACTCTCCCAGATGCTCCACCGGCACCGCGTTGTCCTCCACGAAGCCCAAAGGCTTGCGTTTTCCAGGGATCGCGTGCAACAACGGCTCGCCCGCACGACGCAACGCCAGCGCCTCATCGATCGCCAACCGATCCGTCAAGCACTGCACCTCAGCATTCGGCGCCCGGTGCTGGACAATCTCGCGAACCTTCGCGAACGCCTCTTCGACCTGCCCTGCATCGGTCGACGCGAAGATCTCAACATACAGGCATGCTTTCAGCATCCCGCTCTTCGGCTGCGGCAACCGTTCGACAAACGGCCGGCACTCGGCGTTCAACAACCCTGTCTCCACAATCAGATCGTCAAGCAGCTCAACCGCCGCCGGCTTCACTTTGAGCAGTTCGGGAACTAGCCCAATTGCCTCATCCAAATCCCCAAAGCCGATCACCGCAAGACCCGTCGCCACCGGCTTGCGGTGAAGCTTCACGTGCCCACCCGTCACGAAACACAGCGTACCCTCAGAACCATGAATCAGAGCACTCAAGTTGATCCGATCGAGCGGGTCAACCCCTTCCCATCTCGCCCCTTCGATCTGATCCAGGATCATGTCCAGCCCATAACCGGCATTTCTGCGCAGCGTCTTCGGAAAACGCTCCCGGATCAGTTCACGGTGCCTTTCGACAACATCGATCACATCTTCCGTCAAGGCACGTACACGCTCGTCTTCGCGCGCAGCTCCAGCGCCTAACCAAACCGCAGTTCCGTCCGCCAGAACAACATCGAGCGCCTCAACGTTCTCACTCGTGCGCCCATATCGCACCGATCTTGTCCCCGCCGCGTTGTTCCCGATACATCCACCAAGACACGCCTGCTTGACCGTAGATGGATCCGGCGCAAAGAAGAGACCGGTCTTCGAGATCTCTCGATTCAGCTCCGCCGGGGTCACCCCAGAGCCGACAACACATCGGCGTTCTTCCTCGTCAACACTTGCGATGTCACGAAGCCCCGCAGAACAATCAATCACCACCGCCTCGTTCACGCCTTGCCCTGCTAACGATGTCCCTCCGCCGCGCGGCAGCATCGCCAGATCATGCTCGTGACAATACGCCACAACCTTCGCCAGCTCTCTTGCATCACGAGGAACCACCACCCCCAGAGGCATCACTTGGTAAATACTGGCATCCGTCGCGTAGATCGCACGATCTTCAGGAGAAAAACGCACCTCTCCATCGATCAACTCAGAGAGCCGACGGGCGTGCGCGTTCAGTGTGGCCTGGTGATCAATAGAGAGCTCGGTAACGTTCATCGCAGAAATCGTATGGGTTTCGACAGGCCGGTTCTCAAAACCGAGCATTCTGAATCAAAGCAGTACAGAAGTTCATCTCACAATCACGCAACAGCAAACCTACGAACCAGCAATCGGTGTCAAGGGCTCACGGCCATTCAGCACCGCTTCGATGTTCTTGGCGCAGAGTTCCACCATCTTCCGTCTGCAACGCGTATCCGCAGACCCGATATGCGGTGTAAACAAGGTATTCTCAAGCTCAACCAGCTCAGGATGAAGACGAGGCTCGCTCTCAAACACATCAAGCCCCGCCGCCCCAATCACCCCATTGCGCAACGCCCGAGCGAGCGCGCCTTCATCAATCACCGGCCCACGAGCCGTGCTCACAATCACCGCCGTCGCCTTGCATAACCCAAGTTCCCGTTCACCGATCAGATGTCTCGTCTCTTCAGTCAACGGGGTGTGCACAGAGATGAAGTCACCACGCTCCAGTCCCTCTTCAAGCGTCACTCGCTCCGCGTTCAATGGCGCCAATTCATAGGCCGGCTTGCTTGCGCGAGAAACGTACAGCACTTTCATGCCCCACCCGATCGAGCGTAGCGCCGTCGCGTATCCGATCCGCCCCGCACCAACAATCACAAGCGTCTGACCAGCAATCGGTGCGCCGAGAAACTCCGCAGGCCCAAGCGTGCCTTGCTTTGCCCATGCCCCAGACCGAGCAAAGCGGTCGCCTTCTCCCACTCGCCTCGCCGCTCCCAGCAATAGCGCCCACGCAATGTCCGCCGTCCCATCCGTCACCATGTCCGGCGTGTTGCACGCGGTCACACCACGCCTTGCACACGCTTCCAAATCGATGTTGTCGAATCCCACGGCACAATTGGCAACAACCCGCAACCCGTCGCCGCAAGCGTCCAACAGCATCTCGTCCACCGCATCGGTCCAAGAAACCAGCCCATTCGCACCCCCACCGCTCTTGACGCGATTGATGGTTTCCTCACGCGAGCCGTCAGCGAGCAACGGCACTTCAATCTCGACCTCTTCACCAACAACCTCGACCCGAACCTCAGCAGGCAACGGAACCGTCGACACCACACGCAATCCCATCTCGAACTCCAAAGCTGGGTGAACACGAACCTGCTCGCCAGACTACCTAGGCATCGCAACCTCGTGGCTTCACCAAAGAAAAGAAGGCGGCCCGGTGTACCGGACGCGCCCTCGAGCAAGAGAACACTGCAAATGAAGGCAGGCTGCTGCTGCCATCCTGAGATGGCTCATCCCTGCGCAAGAAGCATACGAGTACCCATCCCACAACACAACATGAAAGCACAAACAAATCAGGATTTTCCGTTTTTTCATCGGATAACAATGCCGAAACAATTCTTGAATAGAATTTTATTCTGCAAAGACCGCTTCAAGCCCTTCAAGATCGAGCTCGTCCAGGTGATTGACCATACGATCAAATTCCAAATCCCCGTATTCCTCTTTCGTGTGCCCCGTGCTCTTCACGACCACACACCCCATGCCGGCCGCTTTCGCCGCCTGAACTCCAGGCACCGCGTCCTCGATCACCACACAATCCGCGGGCAACACACCGAGACGCTCAGCAGCCTTCAGGAACACCTCCGGCTCAGGCTTGCCACGAAC
>JBCDAP010000156.1:0-5250 GCA_039185335.1 Planctomycetota bacterium
GCTATCAAAACCGAATCGGTCGGACCGCTCAAGAACCTCTTTGGGTTTGACAGCGCCACAAGTATGAAAAAAACCATCAAAGGGTCCGATCACCAAGAAACGAATTGATGATTAACTCCCTTCGCCCAGCCTGCTCATGACCATCTGCAGATCGCTCCAGACCTTTCGCCGATTGTCATCGGTGTACGAACGGAGTAGGTAGGCGGGGTGATATGTAGGCATGACCGGGAAGCTGGCGTACTCGTGCCAGGCCCCTCGAAGGCGACCCATGGCTTGATCCGACTGCAGAAGGTAATGCGCCGCGGGCTTGCCGAGCGTCACGATCGCCTTGGGCTGGATGATCTCGATCTGTGCCTTCAGGTACGGACCATCCGCCTCCCATTCACGAGGAGTGGGCGTGCGGTTGCCGGGCGGACGCACCTTCAACACGTTCGCGATATACACCTGCGACCGCGAGAGACCCATCGCCACAATCATCTTGTTCAGCAGCTGCCCCGCACGCCCAACAAAGGGAAGGCCCTGTGCATCCTCGTCGGCACCCGGCGCCTCCCCGACAAACATGAGATCGGCATCCGGATCACCATCGCCAAACACGATGTTCGTCCAACCATCGATCATCGTGAGGATCGGGCTGTCCGCCTCGTGCATCGCACGAAGGCGTTCAAGACGCTCGGCATGCGACCCTTCTCGAGGTACATCAATACTGCCCGTGAACATCGCTCCCGCCAGGCTCGTGGGTTGAGCGGGCGGGTCCTCGCGCACCATCACAACATCCGCTGACTTCTGCGCGGAAACGTCTTGCACAGGCATCGGATCGCGGCACTCGCCTATGGGAAGGAAATCGACACCCAACAACGAAGCAGTCCGAGCGTGCTGGGCCAACAGTCTGCGAGCGTCGTCGATCATCCCGACATGCTAACCACGAAGGCTAGCTTGCCGCGAGATTGGGCTTGATTTCTGCATCAGCGATCAAGTGCGGGCCACTCGATCGGGATCCGTTTCCTTCGATGTGTCCGAGCGCTCGCGCGATGAGCTCGCCTCGTGAGGTCGCGCCCAGCTTGCGGTGCAGGCTCTTTACATGATCATGGACCGTGTGCGGCGAGCGTTTCAGGTGCTCGGCGATCTCCTTGACCGTTTTGCCAAGAGCGAGTTGCTCGAGGATCGCCTGTTCACGAGGCGTGATCCGATTGACGGGGTCGGAGGACATGGTGCCGAAGGCCAGGGCACAGCGTCGTCCGAGGACAGGAACCACGGCGGCAAGGACAGAGGCGTCCGCACTCTCGAAAGTCGTGCCAACCCCTTCGCGAAGGCCGACTTCGATGACGAGCGAGCGTCCGGGGCGGTCACCGATCGGCGTGCTCAGTTCGAGCTGAGCAACAGCGAGATCTTCGACCCCGATTTCTGCCCAACGCCGGCCCGCTGAGGACGTCCGCCAATGCGAGAACGCCTCGCCCTGCGAGAGGATGGACGCCGCCACTTCGGAGTGCGTCCGGTGCCACCATCCCAAGGATCGGGTGCTTTCGGTGTGGATGTACTGAGGGGCAGAATCATGCCCGTTGACACCCGTTGCTTCGATGTTGTTGAGGTCTCCGTTCTGGCGAAACTCACCGAGTGTCACGCAGATGATGGAACGCGCTTTTGCTGCCAAAAGCGCCCCTGCGGCTCGATGGCACCAGTCAACAGTGCAAACTGCTGGAAGATTGCCGATCTCTTCAGCAATTCTGGCAGCACGAGTGAGGTGTTCCTGACGAACAGTCGGGTGGGCATTCATTTCGCTCCCTTTCGATCATGGAAAGGTTCGTATTACTCCCAAGTACCACGCCGGTGTAAGGGAGAGGGTATCTATATGTATTGTATAGCACCTATAACACGTATTCGGCGTTCTCAATATGCCCTCACAACTCTGTACACAAGAGCAGGGCAAAATAAAAGCAAAAAACACCTTACTAGGGGAAATATGCCAGGGGGGTTTTAGAGTTTTTTCTAGCGCTTTCCCCTTAATCCAGGTGCGTTTTGAGCTCGGCTTCGAGCCTTTCGGCGAGTGCAACATCAGTACCAACAACAACCGCAAACGCGGGTTGAAGGCTTTGGTTCTGCCAAGTGTCGCCGGTGGTTGTCGAGGACAACAGCACCCCGTTTGAGGAATGCCGACGCCCCGGTTCATACACACGTTGGAGCTGGACCTCGACACGAAGTTCGAGCGGGCCCTCATATGCCCTGAGATCATCCGCCCTCACACCATCATTCGGACTAAAACGAAGCACTGTTACCCTCCGCTCTCGGTTGAGCGTGTCGTCGAATGAGCCACGGATACCTGTGGAGTGTTTGATCCACGGGGTGGCCAAGCCAGAAGAAATCGCTGGCGAGGATCGGATAATGCCGCCAGCCGCATCGACGCGATCGATGCGGAACCCGTTGTCACGGAGGACATCCTTCGCGAGGGCGAAAGCCTCCTTGTAGTGGCCAGCCTCGATGTTGACCGGGGAACGAGCGATCTCCTGAATCCGCGGCGGGGGCGGAGGGACCGGCTTCGAGCCATCAGTCGATCGGCAAGCGATTTGAGCCATCGCAGAGCCCAAAATCAGGAGGAAAAGGGGCGTGTTCTTTGCCATATGAAGGGGATCGTCTCGGCGTGCCATATGCCCAGTGTAACCAGCGGTGATTGCATACCATGAATCCGTTGCCAGTTTGTTCCAGAGCACCGAATGAAGAGGAGTGTCCCCAGCTATGTCCGATTCGATCATCACCGGGAACGCCATCGTGGCTCAGTCTGGTGGCCCGACCGCGGTCATCAACCAATCGCTTGTTGGCGTGGTTGAGGGGCTCCGCGGGAATGCGAACATTCCGCACATCTATGGAGCCCGGCATGGCGTGCGGGGCATGATTGATCGACAGATTGTCGAGCTTCAGGACCTGCCGCAGGACGTTCTGGATCGGGTGGCGGCCACCCCGTCCGCCGGACTCGGGTCGACCCGCGACAAGCCCGACGCTGAGTACTGCGCGAAGATCCTTGAAACGCTCAAGTCGCTTGACGTTCGTTACTTCTTCTATATCGGAGGGAACGATTCATCGGACACTTGCCGAATCGTGAATGAGCTCTCGAACGAGGCCGGCTACGAACTCCGCTGTTTTCACGTCCCCAAGACCGTCGACAACGATCTGATGGAGAACGATCACACCCCAGGATTCCCTTCCGCGGCTCGCTACGTTGCTAAGGCGTTCATGGGTGACAACCTCGACAATGCGGCAATCCCGGGGATCAAGATCAATGTGATCATGGGCCGCCACGCCGGCTTTCTGACCGCAGCTTCGGCCCTTGCGCGCACAGGAGAGGGCGAAGGCCCGCACATGATCTGCATGCCCGAACGTCCCTTCAGCCTCGACTCATTCATCGAAGCGGTTGCTCAAAGGTTTGATGAGTATGGACGGTGCCAGATCGCGGTGTCCGAGGGTATCCACGACGAAGACGGCGAGTCGCTCGGTGCCAAGCTCATCAAGGGTGAAGCCGATGCGCATGGCAATGTGCAACTCTCCGGGTCGGGTGCTCTGGGTGACAACCTCGCGAGCCTGGTGAAGGAGAAACTCAAGCCTGTTGGCGGGAAGGCACCGCGCGTCCGCGCTGACACTCTCGGGTATGCGCAGCGAAGCTACCCAGACGCGAGCCCGGTGGATCAGCGTGAAGCAAGGGCTGCGGGACGAGCGGCGGCCGAGCATGCGCTCAAGGGCGATTTCGATGGTTCGATCGCGATCAAACGAGAATCGACCGCCCCGTATCGCAGTGTGATGCAACGAGTGGAACTCACCGATATCGCGGCGAAGACAAGGGTCATGCCCGACGAATACATCGACGGCACGTTCGACGTCACGCCGGCCTTTGTTGATTATCTCACGCCGTTGGTCGGTGAATTGCCCGTGATCGAGAAATTGCCCGCTGCAGTATTGGTTTAACCAGTCATCGTGATAGGGAGTTCAAGATGGTGCTCAAAGCTGTGCTGAGTCTTTGGTGTGTCTTGGGGCTGGGAACGAGCATCGTCGCGCAGGACGCGGCAGAGACCAGCGGACCAGCAGAATCTCTCGCGGAGCAGGTTGATGCCGCTTACCAAGCCACGATAGCGCGTGAGGAAGGCGCGCTGCAGCTCGCCACTTCTGCGTTTGATCGTGCGCTGGCGCACACCGACCTCGATGCCCGCGACCTCGAACTATTTCTTGACGCCGCTGAGACCTACAGGCTTGCCCAGCTGATCGACCAGGCCCAGCAGTTACAACCTTCTACGCTTGATTTTCTGGCATCGAACGATGAACTCCGACGTTCATTCGTTTTTCAAGTACTTGATCAGGACAATGTAAACGCTGCGTTCTCTGTGCTCGAGCAACTGCGCCGGCACGATCCGGAGAGGGTGCTCAATCACCCCGAAACCTCTGTTGCTCTGTGTGTGGTTCATGATCAGCCCGAGCCGATGTGCATGAATGAGAACTGTGTGACCCCGCCTTCGGTCACAGATGTGTTCGATGTGTACACCTCGAATCGCCTTTCCCGCTCGCTGCGAAACATGCCGATCGATCTCCGTGTGTTTGTGGTCGATTCGGTCGCCTCGATCGAAGAGCTGGGCTGGGCCAACCAGCGTCATCGCGCCGAGCGGAATGTCGGGCGCTTGTTCCACAACATCGTGTACGACATGAATCACTATCGGCTGGGACGCCCTAAGCGGGTCTCGGAAATCGGTTACACCCTGCCGAACATCGCCAAGTACGGCGGCGTCTGTGTCGACCAAGCGTACTACGCCACGCAGGTCGCGAAATCGATCGGCGTGCCGAGCGTGTACATCCGTGCAAGTTCGGGATCGGGCGGACACGCGTGGGTGGGATACTTGCAAACGCGTGGTCGGAAAGCTTCTTGGAACTTCGACGAGGGACGGTACACGGAGTACCAGGAGATCCGCGGACTCGCGCAGCATCCGCAAACACGAGAAAGCACCGATGATGCTCATATCGCTTTGCAGGAACTCGCGTTTTCGTCAACCGATCGCGAGCGCATGGAAGGCGTCGCCTTTGCGATCGGTGCTCGGCGCCTCGGTGAGATCCGAGCGGCCAACGGAGAGCTCAGCCAAGAGAAGGGGTCCCTTCGAACAGAGTCGGTCGTTGACCAACTCGAACTCCTCAGGGCCGCACTCGAACGGCAGCCCGCGGAAATGCGAGCTTGGAAACAGTTCATGGCTCTCGCCGACGCGGGCGAGTTGGATGATCGTCAAC
>JBCDAP010000157.1:0-5214 GCA_039185335.1 Planctomycetota bacterium
CCTGAAACAACGCAGTCCATTACTTCAATATCGCCTTGGATGGTGATCGCCATACTGTCGCGTGAACTGCTGGTCACCACGATCCGTGGTGCATGCGAATCGAAGGGCATCGACTTCTCTGCCACACTCTCTGGCAAGTTAAAAATGATCGTTCAATCGATTGCGATACCGCTCATCCTGATTGTTACCGCATACACCGATTTCTCTACCGGAATGATTCTGTCAGACTCTTCGATAGACAACAACGAGAGAATTAATCAAACCTATTACGCTGTTCAACGATCACTGCTGATCAATTCTATTTTGGCTCATACCGTTGTCGTCGTCACCATCTGGTCCGCAATCCCCTACACCGTCCGAGGCTACAAAGGCCTGCGTAACTTAGACCAACAAAGTAAAGCAGGTCGCACGGATCACTGATCGCTCACCACGTATCACTCCCCCGCATGGACGCCGCCAAGAACAAAACTCGTGCCCCTGCGAAGCCTTTCACGCACCGCGAGGCGATGCTCACGACCTTTGGGCTCGGTTTTCTGCGACCCGCACCCGGCACCTGGGGCTCGCTCCCTCCTCTCCCCATCGCAGCCCTTCTGGTCTTCATTGGCTCCGGAAGCATGGCGTACCACACCGCGATGGTCCTCATTCTCTTCGTCTTCTCGGCCGCCTGCGTCGCCTTCGGCCCCTACGCCGCGACACGCTTCCGTCGGCCCGATCTCCCTGTGGAGGCCAAGGCCAACGCTGACGCGCCCGAGATCGTCGCCGACGAAACCGCTGGACAGGCCCTTGCCCTCATGGGGTGGCCCCTGCTCATCGCCCCCCAGCACCCCCACTCTCTCTGGTTGATGCTCGCCGGGATCGCGCTGTCCTTCTTTGCCTTCCGAGCCTTTGACATTCTCAAGCCTTGGCCCTGCAACCTGCTCGAGAAGCTCCCGGGCGCCCAAGGGGGTGTGGGTGTTCTTGCTGATGATCTGATGGCGGGCATCTATGCGAGCGCAAGCATCGCGCTGCTTGCCGTCGTCCTCACCTGACAGACTCGAGAAGCGCAGTGTTGACGCGCCATCTTGCGCATCACCTGCGCACACTTCACAATCTGAACTCATTCATCGATAAAAAACATGCTGGCACGCCGATTGAGATTGTGGAGGACACATCTCTTTTGCGGAGTTCCCGATGCGTGCCCGACCATTCCTTGCCGCCTCACTCCTGACTTCTTCCGTTGCCGCTGCGCCGACGATCACCAATCTGAACATCGTCTCGATTGATCGCGTCGACCTCTCGAACACCTCGATGGTCGCGGCCATCACCGCGCCGGATTGCATTGTCTTGATCGATGCGCAGGGGCATGCGCACACTTCGGTGTTCGACGCATCAGCGATTACCAACATCACGATGAACGACCAGGGGCTCATCGCCTTTGCTTCGATCTCTCAGACCGAAGGCCCAACCGTCACCGTGATAAACCCGTTCACATCGGTCACAACCACCGAAGCCGCGCTCCCGGGCTCACCCGCCGATCTCAATAACAACAACACCATCGTCGGCTCACGCCAGGGGCCGACCGCTTCGGCTGTTGTCTCGTTCCGCTACCGCCCTTCGCTCTCGCTCACCAACAACGCTACTTCGTACAACCTTCTCCGACTCAACGCGATCAACGAGAGCGAAACCGCTGCCGGATCGCGCCTCGAGGACAACGCCTCTTACGCTATTGTCCAGACCACGAACGGGGACACCCGCCATGTCGGCCCTGATGTGACGCCTGATGACTTCGGTCTCTGGTCCGCTGTCGCGGTGGATATTAATGAACACGACGTCGTGGCCGGCCACGCCACCATCGACGGCATGACCACACTCTTCCGCGAGGATCTTCAGGGTCAACTCGAGATGCTCGACCAAGACCCTGCCTGGCTCGGCGCGGAAGCGGTCGCGATCAACAACCAGGGCTACGTGATCGGAAACGCGCTCACCCTTGTCAACGGCTGGCAACTCACGGATGTCCCCTTCGTCTGGACACCAGACGGCGAACTCCTCACCCTCGCCTCGCTAATCGATGACACCGATTGGGAATTCCTCTCGGCCGACGCGATCAACGATCAGAACCAGATTGCAGGACGAGCGCTGTACCAAGGCGTTGCAACGACCTTCCTGCTCGACCTCGACACAATCCCGTCCCCCGGCTCACTTACACTGTTCGCCTTGAGCGGAGCCATTGTGATAATCCGCGGGCGAAAAACCTCCTCGGCCGCTCGATAAAACCACACCTAAGCCACTTCATTGAGTTTTTTTAGCTTTTTTCTGCGCTGAGTGAATATGCCGACCAACTAGTAGGTTTGCCTCTTTGCAGGAGCAAACCATGGCCAACGACACCAGACAGGAACTGCTCGACGCATCGGAACTCTTGATGAAGTTCCACGGCTACCACGGCTTTAGCTACGCCAATATCGCGGAGCGGGTCGGCATCAAGAAAGCCAGCATCCACCACCACTTCGCGGCAAAATGTGACCTCGCCGCAGAATCGGTACGCCGATACCGGGGCCAGATCCGCGAGATCCTCGACCAGATATGCGAGGAAGAATCGGAGCCTCAGGACCGTCTGAGACGCTTCGCCGACATCTTTCTTGGTGCGTACCGGGGAGAGGGCTCGATGTGTCTCTGCGCCGCCCTGACCGCCGATTGGGAATCGCTGCCAGAAGGCGTCCGTGATGAAGTTCAGTCGTACTGGGACGAATCGCGCGCCTGGCTCGGCGACGCGTTGTTTCCGAATCGCTCATCTGCCAATGAACCCAGAATAACTTCGACCGCGAACGCGATCATTTCCGTTTTGGAGGGCGCGCTTTTATGTGCGCGTGTGGATTCGAGTGACCAAGCGTTGAAGGACGCCGCGAATGCGGCCGCCCTGCTGCTCAAGCAAGACGGCTGATTGCCCCCTGATTTCCGTGACCGTGCGACAGCCTTGTGGGCTATGCGCGATCGCTGTGCTCTCACAAGAAGAGGATAGAAGCATGAACAAAGGACAACCCATCGCATTGATCATCGGCGGCTCGACCGGCATCGGACGCCAAGTCGCGAGCCGCCTTCTCAAGCAGGGGCTCGAAACCCACATCGTCGCGCACAACCAGGACAACCTTGACGGCGCGAGCAAAGAACTCAGCCAGCTCGGCAGCGTGCACACTCACCGTGTCGACCTGTACGACCAATCGCAGGTCGATGAGCTCATTGCGTGGATCGACTCTTTCGATGGCCACATCAAGAACTTGGTGAATGCTGCGGGCACCTTCCACCCCACGCCGTTCGCCCAGCACACTCGCAACGACTATCGCAAGTATCTGGATCTCAACGAATCGTTGTTTTTCATTACGCAAGCGGTCGCGCGCAACATGGAAGAACACAGCGCCGGATCGGTAGTGAACATCGGCTCGATGTGGGCAAAGCAAGCGATCAAAGCGACGCCATCGAGTGCCTACTCGATGGCCAAGGCCGGCCTGCATTCGCTCACGCAGCACCTCGCGATGGAACTCGCCCATTCCGGTATCCGAGTCAACGCGGTATCGCCGGCGGTGGTGCACACACCGATCTACGGCGGTTTCATCGAGAAGGATCGAGTAGAAGAAACTCTCGCGGGATTCAACACTTTCCATCCGATCGGGCGCATCGGTCAAGCCGAAGATGTTGCCTCGGTTATCGAATTCCTGCTGTCGGACAAAGCTGACTGGGTTACCGGGGCGGTCTGGGATGTCGATGGCGGTGTCATGGCAGGACGAAACTAGAAAGCGTTCCGCACCCGAACTGCCGATGGTCCTCCGCTAGCAGTTCGATTTTAGAAACAAAGATTCAAGACCAAGCTGTGATCGCGATGGTCAGCGTCATTGCGAGGCCGGTAGCACCTTTGATCAAGATCGACAGCGTTCGTCCGACCGCGGCACCTGCTCCAACACGACGGAGCCGACGTATGGGAGAAGTACCAGCACGAGCTGACTCTTCTTCTTGCATCTCATTGCGTGCGGGCACAGATCGCTTGGTCGATTCGAGCAAGATCGCACCAGCACCGGCTCCGAGAATTGAACCGATGATGGTTCCGATGATCGGGAAGATAGGCGACCCAACGATCGCTCCGGCGAGCCCCCCAACCGTGGCTCCGAGCGCGGCTCGTTTCGAGCCGCCGGCCTTCGCCGTGCCGATCGCTCCCGACAAGAACTCCAGCACTTCCGCCAGGACCGCCAGCCCGATGAGCACGCCGATGGTCGTCCACGTGAACCGCTCGGGTTCGAACCACTCGATCACCAGCACCGCGGTGATCATGAGCCATGTTCCTGGCAAACCGATGACCGCGAGAAGCGAGCAGATCAGCGCAAAGACAATCAGCGAGATGGCGATAGCAATGGACATCAGAACGACTCAAGAACGAGGCGGGTGCGGCTTCCCTCACATCTTCCGGCAATCACCTCACGCTCTTTCACCGACAGAGGCGAGTCGCTCACTGCGCTGGCTGGTCGACCGCATCAAGCTCTTCTTCCTCGGTCGTGCCTGCCGGCTCCGCGGGCAATTCAGGCTTCCCTTTGTCACCGGGCCAGGCAATCCCGTTTTGCTTGGCGATGCCCTCAACCCACTGCTCCAGCGGCACGTGGCGGTACAGATCGAGCAGCACTTCGTCCGACTGCCCATCCAGCGTGACATAGAGAAACCACTTGTCCCACTTCCGGCCGTCAACATCCTTCAGGTTCTCGGGTGAGATCTTCGTGCCGCCGGCAAGCGTCACGGTCGATGTCTCTGGGTCAAACCTGTGCTTCGTGCTGAGCACTTTCAGGATCATCGGCGTGATCCACACCACAATGACCAAGCCACCGACCACAAAGAGCCACTGCGAAGGCATATCGAATGCCGACAGAGGTTTGGGAACATCCTGTCTTTGCCAAACATCATTTAACTCGCGACGTAGCTTCGACGGGTTGCCGATTGTTGTTTGCTGAGCCAACGCATGAAAGTCGGGCCTCATGATGGGGTTCCCATCATTATCGAGTCGCCCTGTATCGATCATCGGCACTCCCGACAGCGGCTCTAGCTCGCTGTTGTTCGCCTGCAGCGGATCGAGACTGGTCGACAATCCCATCGACTGCAAACGAGACAACGCAGTCAGCCAGCTCAGAAGAGCACGCTCGACTTCATCGAGATCGGGCGTGCCCTCTCGCTTAGCACGGTCCTGCTTCTCGATCAGTTCGA
>JBCDAP010000158.1:0-5206 GCA_039185335.1 Planctomycetota bacterium
GGAGTTTGCGCATGAAGATTGCTGATTCATCCATCCAGGTACTTCCGCCGGTCGATCCGGCAATGTGATGAGCGGCCCGCACTACGACTCCTGAGTCAGATCTTGTCGGAACCCGCTCGTAGCAGTAGAGCGGGTTTTTCTTTGGTTTCGGTCCAACCGAGGCCGCCTCGGCCCGGCCCGCTCTGCAACGTACAACGCAGCGGGCCGATCGTGCTTTGTTTGTACACGCGCCGAAGTAGCGGTTTTATCAGTTTCGCTCGCATGAGCTCACGTTGGACCCGAACATGAACGACCAGGCCGACAACACCAAACCCAATGACGGCACGACCGATGCTGCGGGTGGCTCCGTGGAAGCCAAGACGACCCCCAACCCCCTGCAAGCATTCATGCGCAACTTCCGGATGCTTTACCACGAGCTCCGCGGGCAACGCCTGAGATATCTCGCCGCGATGCTTGCGCTCGTCGCGGCGTCACTGACACTCTACGCGGGCCCCTTGGTTATCCAGGCCACACTCGACGGCGTTGTGCTTGCCAAGGCATCCTCCGGGAACACGGATCTCACGAGCGAACCGCGCGACCTCTCAGCGGTCTCACGGTGGACGATCGAGATCCTTGGCGGCGCCGAGCGTCTGCGCGATGATATCTGGATCGCTGCAGTCGTTGCTGTCGCGTTGACTGTACTGGCCGGCGTCTTCACGTACTTCCGAGGGCGGTGGGCTGCGCAGGCTTCGGAAGCGATCGCCAAACGTATCCGTGATGAAGCGTACGACCACCTCCAGCGTCTACCGATGCGCTTCTACCGTGATGCAAAGACCGGCGACCTTATTCAACGCTGTACGTCAGACGTCGAAACACTCAGGCTCTTCCTGAGTCAGCAGGTTGTGGAGGTTGGCCGTGCGGTCGCCATGTTCATCACACCGATACCGCTCATGCTGAGTATCGATCCTCGTATGACCATCGCGGCCGTCGCGCTATTGCCATTCGTGTTTACATTCTCACTCGTCTATTTCCTGCGGATAAAATCCGCGTTCAAGGAGAAGGACGAGGCCGAAGGTGCGCTGACAGCCACGATCCAGGAGAACCTCTCGGGCATCCGTGTTGTCCGAGCGTTCGCAAGGCAGGATTACGAGATAAATCGTTTCGACGAGAAGAATGAGAAGCACCGGCACCTCGACAACCGCCTGTACAGACTGATGGCGCGCTTCTGGTCGCTGTCTGATTTCCTCTGCATGGCGCAGCTCGCAGCCGTCGTGTTTGTGGGGGTTCTACTCGTAACGCGCGGCGAACTCGGCGTCGGCGGCTTCTACTTCTTCCTCACCGCGACGGCTTTGTTCACCTTTCCGCTTCGCATGATGGGCCGCATCCTGACAGACCTCGGTAAAGCGATCGTTGCCCTCGACCGCATCCGTGAAATCCTAGAGGAGCCGATCGAGTCTGACAGCGCCGATGAATCCGATGTCGAACTGCTCGGCGGTGTGCGCTTTACCAATGTTTCGTTCAGGCATTCTGGTAGCGAACTCGTGCTCGATAACGTCTCATTCCAGATCGAACCCGGGCAGACACTCGCGCTCCTCGGACCGTCAGGGTCGGGAAAAACAACGGCTATTGAGCTGCTGCTCCGTCTTCACGAGTACGACAGCGGGCGCATCGAACTCGATGGTCGTGATGTGCGCACGATCCGACGCGAGTCACTTCGCTCCCAGATGGCGGTTGTCATGCAAGAACCGTTCCTCTACTCGAAACCCCTCCGTGAAAACCTCACCATCGGCCGACCGAACGCGAGCGAAGAAGAGATGATCGGGGCGGCCTTGATCGCTGCGGTACACGAGAACATCGAGTCATTCGATCGGGGTTACGACACATCTGTCGGAGAACGTGGTGTCACTCTCTCTGGCGGACAACGCCAGCGCGTTGCCCTTGCGCGTGCGATTCTCCAGAACCCCGCTGTGTTGATACTCGACGACTCGCTCTCTGCAGTCGACACCGAGACCGAGTCAATGATCCTTCGCGCATTGCGCGAACGAAGACATGCGCACACGACCGTCGTCATTGCCCACCGCCTCTCAACCCTGATGCATGCAGACACCATCGTTGTGCTCGAGGAGGGCAGGGTGGTCCAGGTCGGCAACCATGCGAGCCTAGTCAGTCAATCAGGCATGTATAAACGTCTGTGGGATTTTCAGAACGACCATGACGCTATGAACAGCCACAAGAAGGATAAAGATACGACGGTTGAGCACAAGCTTATGAACACAAACAATCCCGCAGCTCACTCCGATCCCGCAACAGCCGAGAGCGTCGAGGGAGAACTCAATGACTGACAACAATCAACAGCACGAAGAATGGAAGCTCGACGACGATACCTACCAAGGCCGCTTCAACCCGAAGCTCTGGCTTAGCCTCTACCGCCACGCGCTGCCCTACCGCTGGTACATCGCCGGGCTCGGGCTAGCGGGACTCACTATGGCCGCGGCGGAGACCACGATGCCGATTATCACCGCATCGATGATCGACCGAGCGATCGCTGGCGCCCCTTTTCGTGAACTATTGCCGCTCATTCTTGCATATTCAGGACTCTTTATTGTCGTCGCAGCCATCGTTTACGCTTTTATTGTTCTCGCGGGTAAGGTTGCTACCGGTCTCGACCGTGACCTTCGCTCCAAAGGCTTCCGCCATCTCCAAGGACTTAGTTTCTCCTACTTCGACACTCGTCCTGTTGGTTGGCTCGTCACGCGGCTCACCAGCGATACCAACAAAATTTCCGAGCAGGTCCCGTGGCTCTTCCTTGACCTCGTCTGGGGACCAACCTTCATACTCGCCATCTCCACGGCAATGTTCATTCTCAGCCCGAGCCTTGCTCTCTGGGTGCTCGCCACGGTTCCCGTACTGATCGTCATCACCTTGTACTTTCAACAAAAACTGCTCCGCACGCAACGCGAAGTCCGCAGAGTCAACTCACAACTCACAGCGAGCTATTCAGAGAGCCTCATGGGTGTACGAACCACGAAGACGCTCACGCGAGAACGCAAGAACCTCATTGAGTTTTCGGCTATCTCGAAACGCATGCGTGCACACTCCTTGCACAACGCTTTACTCTCTGCCGTGTATCTGCCCATGGTCACGCTTATGGGAGGTGTTGGCGCCGGTCTGGCGCTCTGGCAGGGTTCTAAGCTACTCGGCGTTCCCGATAGTGCGGGTGTGCTCGGCAGCGGGCTCACACCCGGGCAGCTCATCGCCTTTATGCAGTTCGCCGGTATGCTTTTTATGCCCATCCAAGATCTCGCGATGCACTTTACGCGTTTGCAATCCGCTCAGGCTTCCGCCGAACGTCTCCAATCACTGCTCGATACCGAACCGGATGTGGGCGAAACACAGAACGCTCTAGATGCCATCACCACACAAGAGTCACGTATCGCTGTCGGCGAAGCGAGCACGGAGGAACCCATCGATGGCGGCGACGCTCTCATCCAACGCATGACGTTTGAGAATGTCTCGTTCTGGTACGTCGAGGGCGAGCCTGTACTGAGAGGCATCGATCTCGAAGTCCAAGCGGGTCAAACCGTGGCGTTCGTTGGCCCGACTGGTGGGGGGAAGTCAACGACCGTCTCGCTCGCCGCACGTTTCTACGAGCCTACCAATGGGCGCATCACGATCAACGGTATGGATTACCGCGACCGATCGCTCGCCTGGCTCCAGAGCCAGCTCGGAGTTGTCCTGCAGACGCCTCACCTCTTTAACGATACTGTGCGTGAGAACATCCGGTACGGCAGGTTGAACGCGAGCGAACATGAGATTGTTCAAGCTGCAAAGCTTGTTGGGGCGCACAATTTTATTGTTCAGCTCGAAGGTGGGTATGACGCCAACGTCGGTGAGTCCGGCGGTAGCCTCTCAACGGGGCAGCGACAGCTCATCGCACTCGCCCGTGCTGTCCTCGTCGATCCGCAGATCGTCATCATGGACGAAGCAACTAGTTCGGTCGACACCGAGGCGGAACGCCTCATTCAGCAGGCGATGGATCAAGTCCTCCATGGGCGTATTGCTTTTGTCATTGCTCACCGCCTGAGCACGATCCGCAACGCGGACTTCATTTGCGTCATCCAGCGCGGCGAGATCGTCGAACGCGGAACGCACGACGAACTTCTCGCGAAGCAAGGGGCTTACGCTGATCTCTACCAGAAGCAGTTCGCCCAAGAAAGTGAACATACGATCATTCAGGGGTAAGCGCAGTCGGTGCCGCATCGAAGCGTTTTTCGAAGGACAACAAGCAGATCAGCGATCGAGCACGGTTTGCATAGCTTCGCGAAGCTCGGAGTCGTATCGAGCGTCGCTCCCGATTGCGAATGCATTGTTTATAGGCGGCAAGCTGATATGCGGATAATAGCCTTTAAGATGAGGGAAGCGGACGTCATTTTGTGTGATCGTCTGTGGACCGGCACTTCCGTCCAGCATTAGCATCTGGTGAACACCAACCTCGCCGTAACGGCCTTTCAACAGTGTTGGATTGGCGACGCCACGAGAAAGCGTGGCGTCTTGCGTTAGCTCCAAGATTGGTTCGTATGCATAGACAAATCTCGATGGGTTAAGTGTCCGCTCCATGTCACGAACAATTGCCTCGACGAATAGCTCCATCGTGTAGCGGTACGTGTTCCCGTTGATTCGGGGGTCGAACTCTGGTGCGTAAAAATTGTACCTGTAGCTAAAGATGAGCCATGAGTTCTGGAAGTAGCTTGTTCCGACAAGATCGTACATCGACTCTGCGTTGTCGAAGCCAACAGGAAATTTGCTCACGCCGCGTCGAGCGAATTCTTCGTGATTTGCAGCTTGCCTGGCGAACTCGCTATTCGGGCCATCGGCCGGCGAACGAAAAAATTCACGTTCGGGTCGATCATCAGGTTCTACCTTGTTGATCCCGTCCCAATCCTCAAATTGGATATTCGGATAGAGATATGGATTGAGCGGACGTTCCGATTCGTGAGAATAAAAGGTCTGGTAGGTTTCAATAAAGTCTCGCGTTGACTTTCCGCCGAGCGCCCAACCGTTCATCCAGTTCGCGGTACTTACCGCATTGCTCGGGTCTCGGTCGATTGGGCCACCATTCAGATTACGTATTGCAGGAAAAAGAGGAAGTTTGTCATGATCAGCTTGATAGGATCCGACACCGATTCCGATCTGGCGATAGTTTGCCAGGTCAACCATCCTCCATGCA
>JBCDAP010000159.1:0-5201 GCA_039185335.1 Planctomycetota bacterium
GAATTTCCGAATCATGGGTGCCGGTGAGCCTGGCAATCCTACTGTTTCAGCGCCGCAGGACTTTGATCTTCCTACTTTCTCTGCTACAGGTGTCAACCTTCCTTTCGATGATGTTCTTGCGATCCAAGACATCTACCTTGATCCCCTTACGAACAATGATTTCCTTCCATCGCCTCCGGCACCGGCACCACGACTGATTGCGACCAACGATTCCACCGATCTCGGAACAACTTCGTCTGAAGCGAATTTCTCATCGCTTACAAACACTCCTGTTGCCAGCATTGACCGCGGTGTTGCTGCGTCTTCCCCATTTCCGCTTGGTGATCCCGATGCGGCTGACGTCTACCGGTTCACGATTGTGACCGAGCCAGGCTCGACTTCGGGCGGCATCGATGTTGATGTTGTCGTGACGTTGACTCCGCTGGGAGATACAGCCGCGCCGGACGACTTCAACGCTCTGCCGTGCACCACCACGACCGATCAGACGGCGAATGAGAATCTTACATTCAGTGTCTTTGATGACGACGGCAACGAGTTGCTTGGACCTGTGGATAATTCACCCGCGGGTGGTATCGAAACCGGTACGATCCGGGTGAACGACTTTGGAACCTACTTTGTGACCGTCGAGCTTGGGGCTGGCCCGAACACAGGTCTACCCCAGCTTTACCAAGTCGACGTTCAGATTATCGATCGTCGCTTCGACCTGGGTGTTTCGATCGGTCAATGGATTACACGAGGCGAGTCTCGCCACACCTTCAACACCGAAGCAGTTTCCGGGCGATTTGGTCCGGTGACGTATGGTCGTGATGGGCGTGCCGGTGAGATTTTCCCGGTCGCAACGAATGGCCACGGGGTGGGGGCTTTTTATACGCTTCCTCGTCCCGATGGCGGTACTGGGTTCTTTGGTTCAAACCAGACGATCGCCCTTATCGACTCTGGGCATCCCTTTGATGGGCACTCAGTGTTTGGCGGGAGGCAGTTTGATCGCTTGAGCTGGGGAACAGACTTCGCCACAGGTGATGCTTTGGCTGGTTTCGAGAACGTGAATAACCGAGCTGTGACAGGCCTGGTTTCGCGTTCTACTGGCACTGCGGGCGTTGCGGTTGGTGAAGTGGTGACGTCTGGCGACGGCACGGGCTTCCAAGGAGTTGCAACCCAAGCCAACATGATCACGGCTTCGGTTGCGCGTGACTTGCTCGGCGATCCTGTCGGCGATCGTTTCTCGATTTCAGAAGAAGCGGCTCTTTTCTCGATCCTTGGTTTGGCTGACCCAGATCAGCTCCGTCTGGTTCCTGGCGGAAGCCAACTCCCGGCCGAGCCTGTTGATGTCATCCTGAACACATGGGGCATCTTTGGTGATCTCAGAGGTGACGGCCGCTACGCCTTGTTCTTTGATTGGATCGCTTCGACATACGACATCCCGATCGTTTCGGTCGCCGGTGGCGATACGGGAGCTTTTAACGGTAACGGTTTCATCCGCAACATTTCTGAGTGCGAAGGTGCTGGTGGTCTTGTGATTGGCGGTCTTTGCCGCGGGTATCGCTCGATCTACGCACCGGCCACTGCATTCAATGTGGTTTCGGTCGGTTCCATCGCGCCCGCCGTGAATACTTTCCCCGTTTACGCTTATCCAGAAACGGAATTTGCGGCAGCCGATTTTGAGAGTCAGATTCGGGGTACTCCGCTCGCTATTAACCCCGATACGCTTCTTCTTGACACCGTTCCTGCCTTTACGGCACGTGGCTATGCCGACGTGTTTGCGTTCGGTGCAGGCGGCATCGCATCGAACACCAGACCTGGCATCGACATTGTTGCGATCGGCAGCGGCCTTGTGACCCGTGATTTCAACATCGAAATCCCGCCCAGACCCGATGAGTTTGATCCTTGCAACTACTTTGCGCATGGTGTCACCGAATCGCTCAACATCCCCTGGACTTCGTTCGTCAACGATCCGGATACGGGCAACCTTGTCGTTGATACTTCCGCAGACAACACGTACGTTCGCACCAATGGAACAAATGTTTCGGCGGCTATTGTTGCTTCGACCTTCGCTCTGATGAGAGAGGTTGCCGAGGCGAACGATTTGACTACGGACCCGCTCGTCCATCGTGCTCTGTTTATGAACAATGCTCGCCGGGCGCAGCACTGGTCGAACGTCGGAGCTTTGCCGGGCTTTGCACAGGACTTTCTCAACGGGGTGGAGATTCGCAACCCCGATCCGCCTGTGACGATCACTGCGAATGTCGATGGAGTGCCGCTCGATTCTTTCCAAGGAGCCGGATCGCTTGATGCACGCGGTGCTCTTGATAACTTCATCTTGGGCTACACGTTCCCGGCCCCAACTCCTGCGGTTGTTTGGCCCGATTATCCCGAAGAGCCCGTCTTCAACGCTTCTGGCATCACGATCGATGTTCCCGAGACTGATCCCACAGTGCCGGCTGTTTCAGTCGAGATTATCCCGACGAACTCGGGCTTGACCCAGAACCTGGTTCCGGACCCGCTGCCGAGCGGCGGTGATAGCCGTGACGGTGTCCTGAATGCGGGTTCGCCTTCACGCCCGCCCGGAGACACGACCGGCGGTGGCGCACGCATTCCCTTCAAAGACGGTGTCGGAGGCGGTGGGCCGACCGGCCAGCCGTTCACCGGTGGTGCTGATCCGATCGATGCAACGGATCCGGTGCTCAGACCGGTGTTCGAAGTTCAGCCCATGGGCTGGGATCACGGCATGATCGGTGTGAGTGACAATGGCCAGCTCCGCCACTTGATTTACCTGATCGATGCTCGTTTCCTTCCTGGCGATACGTTCGAGGCGACGCTTGTCTGGAACCGTACGGTTGAGTTCACCGGCGTTGATTTCTCGGATCCCGCAAACGTGAACTTTGGCACGCTCTCTCGTCTTGAGTTCGAAGATCTCGCGCTTCGTCTCTTTGAGGTAGATCCAACCCGCGAACTCGTCGATCAGCTTGCGACTGCGGATCCACTTGCGTTCTCGGACGGGACAGGAACCACGGTTGAGAAGTTCATCTTCAACTTCCCGGCTACGTTTAATGGATTTGCAGCACTCGTCGTCACTTACGATGGAAACGTCTACGACCCATTCAACAACCTTCCCGACGCCGAAGTTGAATTCGGACTCGCTTGGCGGACCTATCCCGCTCCCAATCGCCCGTCAGACACAGATAGCATCGACATGGATCCGATTCAACAGTTTGTCCGTATCCTCTTGTCTTACGGCTCCAACTTTGGGTCGCCTGGTTACGACAGGCTTGCCGATGTCAACAGTGATGGACAGATCAACGTGTCAGACTTTATTGCTGTCCTGACTCGATAGACGTTCGAATGAACATGCAAGAGACATAAGCCCGACATTCAGGTCGGGCTTATTTTATGGATGTACTCAGAGTTTTCGACTGCGCAAGAGGTGTCGGGTGGTGAATCACTCGGCGTTGATCAACTCGGTGTTGCCGGTGTACTTGCGCAATGCTTCCGGGATCACGATGGAGCCGTCTTCTTGTTGGTGCATTTCTACCAGAGGAATCAAGATCCTTGGGCTCGCTACCACCGTGTTGTTTAACGAATGGCAGAATATGGTTCCATCGACACCCTCCTGAGTTGGGCGGTACCGAAGGTTCAAGCGTCTGCACTGATAATCGTAGAGCCTGCTTGCCGAGTGTGTTTCTCCGTAGCCGCCGCGGGGCTTGCCGCTTTGGTCGAGGTCTCCTCTGCTCGGCATCCAGCATTCCAGATCGATCATGTCAGCGTTCTTTGGGCCGAGGTCGCCTGTGCAGCACTGCAAGAGGCGGTAAGGAAGTTCGAGGCGTTGTAAAAAGGTTTCGACAAAACCGATCATCTGTTGATGCCAGGCTCGACTCTCCGTCTCGTTAGCACGACACAAAACCACTTGCTCGACTTTTTCGAATTGGTGCACGCGGTACAAGCCCGATGTGTCGCGCCCCGCGGCACCTGCTTCGCGTCGGAAGCAAGTGCTGACGGTCACGAGCTTCTTGGGCAGTTCTTCTTCCTTCAGGATTTCATCTCCGTAAAGGCCCATGAGGCCGACTTCACCTGTCCCGGCCAGGTGCATATCTTCACCACCCCCTCGAGCGGTTTCTTCGACTAGGTACGTTTGATCTCGCCCGGCGGGGAAGAACCCTGTCCCGACCATGGCATCTTCGCGCACGAGCACAGGCACAGAGATGCCCTCGAAACCGTTCTCTTCCACCATCATGTCGAAAGCCATTCGCAGGACCGCTTGATGCAGCCGCATGCCCCATCCTCGAAGCGCGTAGCTCCGTGATCCCGCGATCTTCACACCGCGCGTGAAGTCGACCATCGAGAGGTTTTCCATCAACTCGATATGGGATTTAGGATCGAATCCTCTTTGCTCTGCGAATGCTACATCCGGTTCGAAGCCATCAGGAGCCCAGCGGCGAATCTCGACATTCTCGTCCGCGGTTTGACCGACCGGCACATCAGCATCCGGGGGTTGAGGGATCGTGAGCAGCAGAGCGTCAAGTTCAGGAGACAGTGCCGCGAGACGGTCATCGAAAGCCTGGATACGCGATTTGAGTCCCGCTGGCTTTGCCTTGAGCGTTTCGATCTCGGATTCGATTGCTTGGCGTTCTGCGTCCGAGGCCTTCTTGAGTTTTCCCATGAGTTGGCCGATCTTCGGCCCGCTTTCTTTCGCGAGGCGGTTCTGATCTGCTCGGAGTTCGTCTTTCTCGTGCTGCAGATCTCGACGCTCTCGATCGAGTTCGAGCACGCGGTTGATATCGACGGCAATGCCCTTGAGTTGGGCGCCTTCACGGAATCGGTCGGGGTCTTCACGGAGATGCTTCAGATCGATCATGGGGCGGGCATACTACCGGCCGCGGCAAGTTTGCTCACGTCCCCTGGGGGACAGCTAGCAGATGGCATAAAAAAAGCCCGGGTCATCGGTAGATGGCCCGGGCTCCTGCCACACACGGGAGTCAACCGTGCATGTAGATCGGTGGTAGGCATTGCCACCAGTCCCCTTGAGCCGTCGGACTGACCGGCTCATGACGTGTTTTTGCGGTGCTGCCATACACCGCTTCTTCCTGATACCTGTCAGAACACAAACAGGTACGCGACGTGTCGCCCGGAGTCTCAGAGTAAGCACTCTCAGCTTCCTCTCCAGGCTCCCTCTTCTCAACTACGGGAATGCTACCAGCAAATCCAAC